>JADFTK010000001.1:0-62519 GCA_022560375.1 Patescibacteria group bacterium | reverse complement strand
GGCTGATTTTAGCCAGTACTTCCAGGTAATGGTGCTATCGGTGCGACCGGATGTAATTGTGCCCGCGTTACTAATACCGGTAGCTGCAGTACCCGGGGTGTAGCTCCAGTCTAATGCAACAGAACCGAGTATCTCGAAGTCCAGCAACTTATCCGGCGTTGGATATGTTTTCGTACCTACGGTTACAATCTGGCTTGCAGCATAAGTCTCGAGACCCACCCTTATTTTACCGATGGTGTTCCTGTCGGATTGGACTCCTGTGAGTTCTATTTTCTTGGGTTTTACATCTTTTGATTTTTCACAACCACTTTATTTTCACGCTTCAATTAGTAATACATGTGTTGAAGGATCAGCTAGTTTCAACAGCTCAGTTTTATCAAGATTTGAGATCCTTGATTTAATTTCGTTTTTAAAATCAATAAACCTTTCATTATATGTTTGTTCTGCAATTGATTTTAAACCTGCTATAATAGTATTTGAATTTAACACATCCGTTATTAGTTGTTTTGCTTCTTCGGGCTTCAATCCAGAACTTTTTATAATAGTTTTACTTTTATAGTTTGGTGAATTTATACGACTCGAAGAAATATTTAAATTAATTTTTTCAATAATATTTTTTAGCCATTGGATATTCATAAATTCAATTATCTTTAAGTGGATGAAATTTTTTGTGGGTACGCTCCGCGTATTTGTCTGAGGCGTTTACATACCTAGTGGTTGTATCGAGCGATTCATGGCCTAGTAGGATCTGAATGGCAGCGGGGTTGGCGCCTTGCTCGGCGAGGTAGGTGGCAAAGCCGTGGCGTAAACTGTGAGCAGAAGTGGGCACATTTATTTTTAGGAGATCACGGTACTCTTTGATTTTCATTTGTAGATAGTTTGTAGAGATACGTGAATTGATGGAACCGGCACGTGAGCCGCGGTAGGGGATAAAGAGGGCGGGGTGATTATCAGAACGGCTATTTAAATATTTTTCTGCATGTTGTTTGGCTCTCGAAGTCATATAGACAAATCTTTGTTTCCGCCCTTTACCCTCGATGAATATCTTGCCGGTGGGATCTATTTGATTCTTATTTAAGCTTAGCAATTCCGAGATACGCATGCCAGTGGCAAACAGAACCTCCATCATGGCACGGTTGCGGAGGGCAATATGCTTTTCTTTTTCATACTTAGTGGGCGCTTCGATGAGCCGTATAATATCTGCTAATTCAGCTACCTGAGGATGCTTTTTGGTAGTCTTGGTCAGTCGTATCATCTGGGGGCTGATAGGGCATTCGTAGTCATTATCTAGCAGATATTTCAGGTAGGAGCGTAGGGCCGAGAGCATCCTGTTTATGGAGTAAGAGTTTAGCTTTTTAAGCCCTTTTTGGGCTTCGGCAGTCATTCTATCCCTCGAGACTAAATAGGCCTTGTAGAGGTCAATCTGGCGTCTTTTAAGGGCCTTGAAGGGTGTTTTGGCATCCTTATCCATCCATTGTTCGAATACTTTAAGGTCCCGTTCATAGTTATAAACTGTTTTCTCGGAATAGTTATTTGTTTGTAGACTTAGGAGGTAATCGTCTAAATGTGGGAGCATATATACCTATATGTTACAGGGGATTTTAGGGCTGTTATAACTGAGTGTAAGAGTTATTATACGCAGTTATACTATTATTGTAATACAGGCTTTTTATAGGGTCAAGGCATCTATTGACATTGGCTGAAAAAAAATGTAGAATGTATTTTCATACAATTTTTGTTCTTTGAAAGAAATAAAAGAAAAAGATAGTTTAAATATCAACCCTTAACTTTTTTTGGAGGTTTTTGAATGGCACAACGTATTGTGATGTTGCTATTGTTATTCTCGATCCTGAGCTTCTCAGAAGTCTTGGCCACCCCAGACAAGATCGTTATTAGCAATTTTGAACCCGGGATCGGTGAAAGTATGCCCCAGAGTTTCTGGAGTCCATATTTCCCCGCACTTCGATCACTTGTCAGGTATGTACAGGCAGTACCGGACCAGGGAGTTATATTGACAGCTGGTGTCGATAAAACTCGTTATAGTAAATCTCATGATGGTAGTAACGGCGGTTTGGCTAACGATCGTCTGATCACGCTCAAAGAGATTTTGCTTGATATGGGTCTCGCTGAAGATAGGATTATCAAAGAGACTTGCTTTATCAAGTCTGATACAGGAGGTGTATATAGATTTGTAGCTGTCGAAGTTTCCCTACTTCCCATTTATGAAGGATCAGATACGACAATATATGAAACGAGATATGTTCAGCAAGAGAATTATATTTTCTTCAACCGCTATTTCGGTGGAATGACACTGGGTATTTCGACGGCTCCTGATGCGAATTTCGTATTTACGCTTGGCGGACGTTTGCGTCTGACAGATAGAATTGTCATGGAAGGGCAAGTTGGTCATTCGTTGGTTACTAATTCGCAGACTGTGGAGCTAGGCAGACAGGTGGATGCATATGGACTGTATTATGGTCTATATTTTACTTACCGCGTGGAAGATTGTTCGAATCTTTACGACACACTCGTTTGTAGTACCACCATGCTCAATGTGATAATTGGCGTTAGCCAAACTGAGAACGATACTAAAGGGCAGTTCGACTATTTACTTAAACGTAGAGTTTTCGAAGGCGGACTCACCTATCGGTATCATTGGCTTGAAGTTCGTGGCTTGATGGGCTATGGCTTTGATGAGACGTGGCGCTCGAATGATGTGAAGTATGGATGGTCGACACGTTTGCAGGTCGTGGCCATACTGTTTGGCCATTAATTGAAATTGGAGAAAGGTAGATTGTATGCTGAAATATTCAGGTTTGATGCCATTGTTAGTGACCGTAATTATGTTTGTTGGTGCTTGCGATAGCGAACGCTATTCCCCCACCTATTCCCCCACTGTGCCGATTGATCCACCGGAACAGACTGTTGATACACTTATCATCATCCACTATGATACAGTGCATGTGATTGTGAATGATTCAACCGTGGTAGATACCGTGTTTGTATCGTGTGATACGTGTGTATTTGAGGACTGCAAAACACTTGGTAAAAAAGTCCATAAAGTTATGTGGTTCAAAGATGACATCATGGTGGTAATAGGTAGTGAAAACCCGCATGCCTTTGGGCACGATATTGACATTTGTATCACTCTGCGTCGTCCGCATGAGGGTGAATATGATATTGTCCTGACCGCGTGGCGTGATCAAGTGAAGCCGAATCAGACTATCGACGTGTTTGTGAACGGCCAATTACATAGGTGGTTGCTTGGGGGCGAACACTATAGCTCTTTACGGCTTTAATATATAAGGCCAATTACATAGGTACAAGGCAGATACTTCTCATTCTTAGAAGGTCTGCCTTTTTTTATTAATAAAAAAAGTCCACGTATTTATTATGTATTACGTGGACTAGAGAATGATTGGTGCAAATGAAAAAATGTTGTAAAGAAAATGTACTGCCGAAGTTGTCAAATAAGGCTTTACGATTTTTTTATTTATGCCACCACATTTCAGGTAGATGAGACAGAATCCAATGCCGATTACTCCCTGGACAAGAATGTTCCAGTGGTTGCCATGCAGATAACCAAATATTATCGAACTGATTAGGCATAGCAGTATGGTGATCGGCAGGCTGTTGAGTAAGGACCGGCCTATCATAATTGGTAGGAATCTAAAAAAGAATTCTTCAGCCAAGACCAGTACTAGTACGATGGAAATTACAGCATCCCATTCCATTCTAACTAAAGTTTCGATATCTGGCCGTGGTGGTGTGTCGATTTCTAGGAAGTAAAGGGCAGACCCTATAGTTATTCCAATAGCCAGCAAAGTGAAGCTGGAGAATAATATATATATCGGAAGCTTCCAATATCCAGGCTCATCCAGTAACCAGCTCTTTAAGCTCATGGTTATACCTCTTTTTTTAAAGTTCTTTATTTTCTATCTATCACTACCCTATCCCCACTTACTTTATTAGTCAATATAAAAAAGCAGACGTGGTTTAGTACGTCTGCTCATCGTCTTGGGGAGTTATGGCCCCAGATAAAATTAGCGCTTCAGAGACAGAAATCTTTACGCAGTTGATTTCGATCTGAAGTGCTTCTACTACGGAAACTTTCCGGCAGTCAGTTGTGGGATTCAGTGCATCCGCGATACTGATTTTCTGGCTTTCTATGATGCAATGTAGATGGCCTCCATCCCATTTGCCGCTGGACATGAAGTCTCTGGTAGTCCTGACCAGAGCATGCAAGGTTTGCTGTACATCTTCGCTAGAGGTACTTTGGCACGCTACATCTACCAGTTTTGATCCGGTATCGTCGGATTTTATCTGGCCAGCGTATAGGCCACCGCCAATTTTGTAGGAAACAACCGTAACGTTAGTATAGCTGATTTGTTCAGCAATATCTGGAGGAATAACAATGTCAAGGAACATACTCTACCCTCCTAGAATAAATGGTGTTGACTTAAGTGTAGGGCATATGATTGTCTGGTGTCAATAAAAAAAACAGGGCTGAAGTAAATTCAGCCCTGTTTAAGGTTCATAATTGTTAGCCGGTGGCATTGATTTCGATGAGCCTGGTAGATAACTGCTACAGCTGCAGCGATTAGCACCATCAGTATAGCGAGGACAAAAAACCATTTTTTGAGCCGGTTATACTTATCGTACCTGTTTTGGGTGTCCTCTGCAGAAACTTTACTATGTAAAGATTCTTTTAGACTTTCCCCGGTGCTGCGCAGTATGGCGAAAGCAAAGCTTATATAGCCACGCAGCCGCCGCAGTAATAAGAAGAATGTATGATAGATTCATGAGTCACCACCTTCAGTTTTCGTTTGGGTAAGTAATTTATTTTTTTCTAATGAACATTATATTAACTTATATCTGATTATTTCTTTGTCAAATTAGAAAACGCCATGTTTTTTAATATAATAGACTTAGTATTTTCTTTTGGCTAACCTCAGCCAATATCCACCACCATAATCAATTTAGCCCTATAAATACTGGCTTTTTCCACAGCCTTTGTTATACTATTATAGTAAAAGGTCACTTAATTAGCTTATTAATAAAGCAAAATAGCCATGGCAAAAATGACAAAATCCCAGCTATTGAGCCACCTAGCCGAAAAGTCAGGTCTTTCCAAGAAAGAGGTAATATCTTTCATGGATCTGATAACTGAGACTGCATACAGTGAGGTAAAGAACAACGGTGAATTTACCTTCCCTGGCATTGGTAAGTTGGTAAAAAAGGATCGTAAAGCCCGAGTGGGACGTAATCCCGCAACTGGTGAAACAATCCAGATTCCTGCTAAGGTTGTAGTGAAATTTAGGGTTGCAAAAGCAGCCAAAGAATCTATTCTCTAGTAATTAGGAATAACAAAAAAGGCCTCATGATAAGATGGCCTTTTTTGTTTACGCTGTCTGGTTAGGTTGTATGTTTAGCAATCTCCACTCTCCAATTACAGAAGGGGCAGTTGGCGGATGAGTCTGGGATTTTTTCCTCGAGAATTTTTATGGCGCCCAGAAATTCATTATAGGCGGACTGGGGATTTGTTTTGATAGTTTTTAAGGTGATCTGCATGGGAAAACGATTATGTAAATCCTTAGCTTCACTGGGGAAGAAAAATAATAAATGACCGAGGCCAGTGGTGGGCCGATTATTTTTTTCGAGTAAAAAGGCGTAGCTATCCATCTGAGACTGATAGGCAGGGATTAATGGCTTAGTATTAGGGTCAGAGCTGGAGGTTTTGAAATCAAGCGGGGTGTATTTTTTTTTATCTGATATTAGGGTTTCATCTAGCTTGCCCATGTAACCATAGTCTTCATCATGGTGATAGAAATAAGTTTCCTGAAAAGGGTGCAGGAGTTTTCCCTCAACCATACCCTCTATCATTGGTGGGAGTTCTCCTAGCGGTCGATATAAATCGAAATACTTTTTTAAAATGGTATCGAAGCGGTTAGCCAGTCGAGAAACAATGCCTTCTGGCTGGTACAGTTTTTTGTTATACCTCAGCCAGAAACAGCGCTGGCAGCGTTTCGAACTTTCTATCCCGGTCGGTGAAAGCCATTTTTTTTTCTTTTTGATCTGTTTTATCATAAGGTTGTTAAACGGAATAAAGGATTATAATAAGTAGCGCTACGTAAATGACCTGGGAAACTAGACCGAGAATTTTTTCATCATGCACTTGGATACGTCCATGCCAATAATTTATTTTTTCAAATATTTTACTCAAATTTTTTGAGTGCCGAGTGAGAGTGATAAAATCTGGTAGTATAGCCATAGTCACCCCTAGAGTGATAAGTACCCATTGATCAGGATAAGAAAAGATAAAGACGACATATATCAATATTGACGGTAGAATGTCAGGAAGAAGCTTAACAAATTCTCTCAGGGAATTTGTTTTTGGTACATTATAGCTCCAGTGCGGTATCCAGTCCAGCAGGAAATGAGAACCTAAGGCTAGTAGGGTCAGTACTATAGGATCGCTTATTTTTTGGCCAATGACCGCACCAGTTAATACGTGGGTTACTAGTAGCATGCTTATTGTTATTTAATGTAAACTCGGTCTCCAATACGTAAATCAACATATTCCTGGGGATTTTCTTTTATAATAGTCCCCTCTTCAATGATCCTTTTCAATTTATTAATTTGCTGTTCCAAAGATTTATTTGTTTCGAAAAATATTTGATATCCTTCTTCGACGCTTACATTTATTTGGGGGACAATTATATTAGGCACTGAGTACGCAATAATATTTACAGAGGGCATGGCAATTAAGGCAATGTTAAGTTCTTTGAAAAAAGATAATTTTTGTTCGTTTAGCACTTCTTGGCCAGTGCTAATTTCTTCATTGGACTCATCGTTGATATGGGGCAAGCTGGCTGCGGGTTCAGAATTTTCAATTTTCTGGTCAATTAGCCCATTGCTACTGATGTAATAATACTGACCGTTTGACACCCAAACAAATTCAGGTTTTTTTTCTACGATAGATACTACCAAAGTGTTAGGGAAATCTTTGGTGATATTAATCGATTCAATTGGATATTCCTGGTTAATATTGCTAACTAGCCAGTTTTGGTCAAACAGAACTAGGTTATTCTGTTTGAATATAACCCATCGGCCCTGCTGCATCTGCCAGTCCACCATTTTTTCCTTAATTGTTGTTGGGGAAATATCCACTGTTCCCTTAATTTCAACTTTGGTAATTTGAAATAATGAGGAGTAAAATATAAAATAAATAAATACTATAAGCGCTAATATAGTCAGCCAGCTGATTAACCCAATCCTCTGTATGACATAAAGCTGCCAGGTTTTTTTTGCAAAGAGCGGGTTTTTATAAGCTGGTGCCTGTTGGTGGTGTTTCTGAATTTTTTTTTGGTGTAAGTTCCAACGCATGATAAATTAGTACCATTTCTTTTTAAGTTTTAATGAAGTTTTGAGCTGAGCCTTTTCATTATAGCGATCAAAAGCCAGGTCGATTAGCCTCGATATCAATTGGGTCATCGAAACACCTGACGCTCGCCATAATTTTGGATACATAGAAATAGAGGTAAAACCAGGGATAGTATTTATTTCGTTTAGGTAAATTTTATGCTTAGATGACACCAGGAAATCTACGCGAGCCATGCCTGAGCCATTGACCGCAAGAAAAGCGTTGACGGCTATTTTTTTCAGTTTATTTAGTATGGGTTTTGGTAGCTGGGCTGGGATTTTGTCAAATGATTGGCCGTCAACATACTTGGCATTATAGTCATAGAATTCATTTGAAGAAATTATAGCACCAGGGACTGACGCTAGTACTCGCCTATTACCGAGAACCGCAACTTCAATTTCTTCAGCATTAGCGATAGACTTTTCAACAATAATCTTATTATCATATTTACTAGCCAAGGTCACGGCCTGGATTAACATTTTTTTATTTTGTACTTTACTAATGCCGACCGATGAACCCATGTTGGCTGGTTTTACAAATACCGGATATCCTAATTTGTTCACCCTTAGAGAAATATTTTTATAGTCCTTTCGGAAATTTATTTTATAAAAATAAAGATACTTAACCACCGGTAATTGAGCCTGCTGACATATCTTTTTTTGAACTACCTTATCCATGGCCATAGCTGAACCAAGCACACCAGATCCTACGTAAGGCATATTAGCCAATTCCAGTAGTCCTTGGATGGTGCCATCTTCTCCATAGGGGCCGTGAAGTATCGGGAAGGCAACATCAATTTTGGTTGGTTGATGAATCGCATCCGGCACTAGTACGGTAGTTAGGTCTTTTTTCAAGACTGCATTGTTTTTCAATTTACGCATGGTTTGTGGCCCAGTCAGCCACTCCCCTTGTTTGGTGATCCCTATCTGGACTATTTGATATTTTTTCTTATCAATAGCTTGCATGATTGACCAGGCCGAAGCCAGCGAAACTTCATGCTCGCCAGAACGACCACCAAATATTATGCCAACTTTAATTTTTTGTTTCATGGTTAGAGGATTCCTCTGATACTTTTTCCCAAAGGCCAGTACCTGCTACATATGCTTCATCCCCTTCCTCCGTTCCTGACAGGCAGGAAGTGCATTCGCTGAATTTATCGCCAACTTTATAGTGTTTGCGAAATCCACACGGGGAACATACATAGTTACCTTCTTGTGGCACTACGTCCTCTTTATTATAAACGCCGTCTTCGTTTTCCATATTATTTAATATAAACTCTATTAATTAATGGGTTAATTCTGGTGATAATTTCGTAGTTAATAGTCTTAATTTTGTTAGCTAATTCGTCAGCCGTTATGGATTCTTTCCCCTCCTGGCCGATAAGTATGACACGGTCCCCTACCTTTACGTTTGGTAAGCTGGTGACGTCTATCATCATTAGGTTCATGCACACTCGGCCTCTTATGCTACACCTTTTTCCTCGTATGATCACCTCGCCGGTATTGGAGAGTTTCCGATCGTAGCCCTCCCAATATCCTACTGGGACCAGGGCTAAGGTAGTATCTTTATTTGTTTTATAGCTGGCTCCATACCCGACCGTAGAATGGGGAGGAAGTTTTTTTAATTGGATGATGGTAGTATACCATGATAAGGCTGGGCGTAGGTTTAATCCTGGAAGTAATTTTTTTGCTAGCCAGCCTTTTTTCTCAATTGACCAAAGGCCATATAGGGCGATGCCTATCCTGATCAAATCCTGGTGGCTTTCTTTATTAAGTATAGTAGATGCCGAGCAAGCCAGGTGTTTCAGGGGAATTTTAATATTTTGAATTTCTAGCTCGCTAACAATTTTATTAAAGGTGTTTATTTGCCGGTTAGTAAAAGCTTGATTAAGGTTTTCCGCATCCGCAAAATGAGAAAATATTCCCTCGATTTTTATATTATCTAGTTGCCTGATTTTATGCAGCATCGGTGCGCAGTCTAAGGGCAATACGCCTAGCCTCGACGTTCCAGTATCTACTTTGAAATGCACTTTGGTTTTTGTTCGCAGGAGTTTGGCAGCTGCATTAATTTTCTTGGCAGCTGCATAACCGTAAACTGTCAGGGTAATATTTTTTTTTATGGCTTCTTTGATTTTATCAGGATGGTAATAGCTAAGTACCAGTATTCTGCCTTTAATGCCTGAGGCCCTAAGTTCTAGGGCTTCATCGAGGTTGACTGTGGCTAGCCATGAGACTTTTGCTTGCTTGGCTATTTTAGCTACTTCTATCAGCCCATGCCCATAGGCGTTCGATTTCACAACTGCCATAAATTGAGTTGAGGGAGATACTATTCTCTGAAGCTGTCTGATGTTGTGTCGTATGGCACTGCGGGAGATAGCCACCCAGGTAATCTGCGTAGTTAGCATTTATTTCTTTATTTTTATTTCCTTAATTTTATGCATGTAGGGATGCAGAACTTTGGGTATTTTTATGGAGCCATCCGGCTGTTGGTAATTTTCCAGGATAGCAATAAGTGTTCTGGGGGTTATGGCCGTAGCGTTTAAAATGTGAACAAATTCTGTTTGGCCGGTTTTGTTTTTAAACTTGATTTTATTGCTCCGAGCTTGGTAATCTGTACAGTTGGAAGCAGAGTGCGTTTCGCGGTATTTCTGTTCAGAAGGTATCCAGCATTCCAGGTCAACCACCTTGGCCGAGGGTCTTGGTAGGTCACCGGTGCATACCGTTACCAGCTGGTAAGGCAATTTCAAACCTTGAATTATTTTTTCTTGGATTTCTATTAAGTGGTCAAATTCCTTCCAGGAGTTTTCCGGTTTAGTAATAATCATCATTTCCTGCTTATCAAATTGGTGCACCCTGAGTATGCCTTTGGTATCTTTACCGTAGCTGCCAGCCTCTCTCCTAAAACAAGTTGAGTAGGTGGTGTAATAAAGGGGCAAGGAATCCTCTTTGAGGGTTTCTTGGCTGTGATACGGCAGTAAGGCGTGTTCCCCTGTTCCCACTAGATACAGCTTATCCTTTTCTATGAAGTACGCCTCATGGTCATTGGTGTAGGAGTCATATCCAGAATTAATCATGACTTCCTCTTTGATAAGAGCCGGTGAATAGAAAGGGATAAATTTTTCTTGTAACAGGATGTCCAAACTGTACTGTACCAAAGCCGACCAAAGCAAGGCCCCTTCGTTTTTTAAATATCCAAAACGAGTACCACTGACTTTGGCCGCGCGTTCGGTATCTATCAAATCGTGATTTTTGGCAAGCGTGATATAGTCCTGGGGACTGAAGTTAAATTTAGTTGGCTCCCCGACAGTTTTTTCGACCACATTTTCTTTATCATCTCGGCCCATAGGTACGCTTTTATCAGGGATATTGGGCAGGCCTTTCAGGAGAGTCAGTAGTGCTTCGTTATTTATATCCAATGTCTCTTCGAGTTTTTGTTCCTGCTTTGTCAGGCCGGTCATTTCCTGGATCTTGTTGGATTTTTCCTCAGAGCTTAATTTACCTATTGATTTGTTGAAGTTATTTTTTTCCGCCTTTATCATCTCCAGATTTTGAATAGAGGCTCTCCTCTTTTCGTCAAGTGTTATTATTTCCGTAATGGTACTAGCCTGAATATTTCGCTTCTTCAAAGCAGCTGTTATTTCGTCCTTATTTTTTATAATATATTTTATGTCCAACATACTTGTAGAGGTTTTTTTGTTACAATGTTACGTAAAAAAATTAAGTAGGGCCTGCTTAATTAAAGCTCCAGCTGTTTTGAGACTGATTGTAGGGCGCCGAGTACTGTGCCAATATGTTCATCAAAAGGTACGCCTAGCTCTTCGGCTCCTTGATAAATTTCTTCTCGGTTGACTTGTCTGGCAAAGCTTTTATCCTTCATCTTTTTTTTGACTGATTTAATTTGGACTTCAGCTAGAGACTTATTTGGTTTCACCAGAGCTACAGCAACTATCAAGCCGCATAGTTCATCAACTGCAAATATAGTCTTTTTGGCTGGGGTGTCACGGGGTGTGTCAGTATGAGGTGCGTGAGCTAATATAGTTTGTATTAGATCGTCGGGGTATCCTCTTTGCCGGAGAATGTCAGCACCTTTGAACGGGTGATCTTTCAGGTCAGGATATTTTTCATAATCGAAATCATGCAGCAGACCCACGATCCCCCACCAGTCTTCATCCTCATTGAAAATTCTTGCGTAGGCCCTCATAGATGCTTCCACTGCCAGCATATGTTTTTTTAGGTTCTCATTTTTTACGAATTCATTTAATAGTTCTAGAGCTGATTGCCTATTCATGGTAGTCTTTTTTTGGTTTCAGGGTGGGGAACAAAATTACCTCCTTGATATTATGTACATTATTCAATAGAGCAGATAGTCGATCTATACCAATGCCAATGCCTGCCGTTGGGGGCATGCCGTGGGCCAGAGCTTCGATAAAGTCCTCGTCAATCCTTTGAGCTTCTTCATCACCTGCTTGGCGCATTTTTTCCTGGTTTTTGAATCGCTGAGCTTGGTCAAGGGGATCATTCAGTTCAGAAAAGGCGTTACACAATTCAATTCCCGCAGCTACTAGCTGGAATCTCTCAACATATTTTGGATTGCCTTCTTTTTTCTTGGCTAAGGGTGATAGCTCTAGAGGATAGTCGATGACGAAAGTAGGTTGTATTAAGTTAGGTCTAATAAGCTCCTTAAATATTTCATCCAGAATCTTGGCGGTGTTGTATGATTTATCTATGTCTAACCCTCTGTCCCGGGCTGCCTCAGATAATCCCTCTGCGCCAATTTTATCTATATCTATTTTCGCATATTTTTTACTGGCTTCCTGGAAGGTGATTAATTGGTAGGGAGGCTGAAAGTTTATTTTTTTACCTTCATATTCAATAGTAGTGTTTTTGTAAATAGTCGTGATTGAGTGCTCGAAAAGTTCTTCAGTAAATTTCATCATTTTTTTATAGTCCCAATAGGCTGCATAAATTTCAACCTGGGTGAATTCTGGATTATGATTATAGTCAATGCCCTCATTGCGGAAACATCTGGCTATTTCATATACTTTTTCAAATCCTCCAATAATTAACCTTTTTAAATAAAGTTCCGGAGCTATTCTCAGATACAAATCAATATCAAGCGCATTATGGTGGGTAATAAAAGGTTTGGCATTAGCACCGCCCGGTATGGGCTGTAGTATAGGCGTTTCCACCTCCATAAAGCCATCCTCATCCAGAAATTTGCGGATCGATTTGATTAGGAGTGAACGCTTTATAAATATGTCTTTGACCGCCGTATTGCTCAATAAGTCAAGATACCGTTTACGGAATCTGATTTCGATATCAGAAAGTCCGTGCCATTTTTCAGGTAGAGGTAATAATGATTTTGCCAGTAGAGTGAAAGAATTCACTAAAAGAGTTTTTTCTCCTTTTTTGGTTTTGAATAAGGATCCGGTAACTTCTATAAAGTCCCCTATATCGATTAGTTCCTTGAAGTTTATATAATTTTCCACACCGATTTCGTCACGCTTCAGATAAATTTGAATTTTTTCGGACCCATCTTCGATATGGGCAAAGCACGATCCGCCATGCAAGCGTATAGTTCTAATCCTGCCTACTAAAGTATGTTGATTATTTTGAGCATTACCAGATTGTATCAATGAATCAAAGTCAACCAGAACACGTTCAATAGTTTTTGAACGCTTGGTTCTAGCTGGGTAGGGATTGATGTTATTTTTTAGTGCCGATGTAAGTTTATTCTTACGGGAAGCATACTCTTCTGAAAGTCTGGACATAAATTTTAAATGATTAAATGTGTAATAATAATAGCAAAAACAGGGTATTTAGGCAATCAATACCCGCCTTTAATTAAAGATGCTAAATGATGGCTATGATCTCAAATTTTTTGGTACCCTGAGGGACCTTTATTTCTACTATGTCACCCTTCTTTTTACCTAGAAACGCCTGACCAAGTGGTGATTCGTTTGAGATTTTTCCTTGGGCTGGATCGGCCTCATTTGATCCGACAATAAAGTAGCTTTTGGTCTCCTTACCGTCCTGAATTTTTATCTTGGAACCAACTTCAATTTGACCCTTAGATGACGCTTCTTTGATAATAGTAGCGCTTTTAAGAATTGACTCAATTTCTAAAATTCGGCCTTCGATAAATGACTGATCGTTTTTTGCCTCAGTATATTCTGCATTTTCAGAAAGGTCTCCTAGCTCTTTAGCTTCTCGAATTCTTTCGGCGATATCGCGTCGCTTCACATCTTTTAGATCGTTGAGCTCTTTTTTAATTTTGGCTAGCCCTTCTTTGGTTATAAATGTATTTTGATTATTCATAGTTCAAAAAAAAATAAATGGCACAATTAAAATCTAAGCCCATAATCCGAGGCTGCTGAATTGTGTCTTAAAAATTCTTTATTATTACAATTTATTTACACCTTATTCTAATTTTTTTCCGTTTCTACGTCAAGGGGGTTATCCACAAGCCCCGTTTGAAACCACTGTAAATAACCCTTTTTAGCAATGGGCAGGGCCGTGGCATAACCTTCTCCTCCCCCCTCAATCAATACAGTTATGGCTATTTCTGGATTTTCGTAAGGCGCATAGCTCGTAAACCAAGCATGGGTTTGCCCTTTATTACCGAACTGGGCCGTTCCAGTTTTTCCGGCTGAGGTTACGGGAAGGTCTCCGAGTGCCACAGCGCTGCCTGAAATTACAGCTTCTCTCAGCCCATTTTGTACGGCCGTAAAATGTTTTTTTTCTATAAAGTTATTTCTGATGATCGTGGGTAAGACTTCGATGGTAGTGTTTTTCTGAGTATTAGTTATGGCTTTAACCAGGTGTGGTAAATAAAAAGTTCCGCCGTTAGCTATAGTAGCCGTATAGCTGGCAACTTGTAGGGGGGTGACTAGTAAGTCCCCTTGGCCGATACTCAGGTGATAGGTATCTCCGATATACCATTTTTCTTCTTTTGATTCCTCCTTCCACTGTTTAGATGGCAGGAATCCAGCAGACTCACCAGCAAGATCAATTCCTATTTTTCCATTGAGACCAAATAATTCAAGATAGGTGCGAATCTTCTCGACCCCCAGCCCATTAAATTCTTCATCCCCACCCCCAATCAAATAAAAGTATGAATTAACCGACTCGGCAATAGCCTTGGTTAGGTTAGTAGTACCATGTCCCCCTGCTTTCCAATCAGGGAAAAACCATCGGTCAATTTGGATGCCACCAGTGCTAAGTATCGTTGTCTGGGGAGTGACAATTCCCTCGGCCAAGGCAGCTAAAGAGATAAGTGGTTTTATCGTTGATCCAGACGGGTATTCTCCAGAGATAGCTCTATTGAATAATGGTTTTTTTGGGTCGGATATCAGATTTTGATACTCCTCAATCGTTAGGCCGAGATTAAACAAGTTGTTGTCAAATACGGGGCTGGAAACTAAAGCCAGTATTTCGCCATTGTTTGGATCAATGGCAATAGCGGCGGCACCAGTAATTGATTTTGAACTTTGGACAGTATCTTCAATGGCCTGTCCCAGTACCTGCTGTAGCGATTGGTCGATTGTCAAAGTTAAATTTTTTCCTGTTTCCGGTTTTTTTTCAGAAACTATGCTACTTTCCTTCCCTAGTGAGTTTACTTCAATTTCTTTTTTGCCATTTACTCCCCTGAGCAGATCTTCATAATAAAGTTCTATCCCGGCTTTGCCAATTTTCGCATCATAAAGATAGTCTGGGTTATCCGCTAATTCCTCTTCTGAAATTTTACTGGTATAGCCAAGTACATGAGAGAAGGTAAAGTCGGCATTATATTCTCTAAAAGTATCTATTTGTAAACTAATTCCCGGGAGTTCTTGGCTTACTATTCTTAGCAATATTGCTTTTTCATAAGCAATATGTTCCTGAAGCAAGTAGGATTGGAACGACTGCCCAGGTTGTTCATTTATGATCTGGGCAATATCATCTCGGTTAATTTCTAGTATTTCGGCTAGCCTGTCAATAAGAGTGACTCTTTCTATATTATCTTCAGGTAAATCAGCCGGAGTAAAAGTGAGTAAAAAGTTGGGAACGTTATGAGCTAGTACATTGCCATTTCTGTCAGTTATTATTCCTCGAGGAGCTTTAATTGCTTGAATTCTGATTCTATTGTCCTCGGCGGCTGTTCGGTATTCTTCGCCCCTGGCAATCTGGAGATAGCCCACTCTAAAAAGCATAACTAAAAATATGAAAAATATTCCAAAGAATAACCACCTTAGTTTTTTTTTATCAAAATTTGAGCTGAGATAGTTTTTACTTTCTTGCTCTGGTGTAAAGGAGTTTTCGACCCACGCTATTCTATAATCTCTTCTGGAAATATTTTCATTATCCGGATCGCCGATTGAAAATATGTCTTTTTTTGAATTTGGCACTATACGTTTTCGTTAATGAGAAAATTGAGTTTAATTTTTTGGCTAATCATACGCATTAATAAAAATAGTAAGGATATTGCTGCTGAGTGCCATAAAATCTGATTAATAACTAATAGTAAGTATTCAGGCGCAATGGAAGCGCTTATGTCTCTCCATCCCAGCCAGAAGAATAGTGTTGATAAAAAGAGTAGAACTCCATGGTAAACGGCAACACTCATTGCCATTACAATTATTGTAGAAATGAGCGATTTACGGGTTAACAGTTTTCTGAAGACATTGTGGATCAAGAAAACAGGGATTACTAAGGCCAGGGTATTTATCCCAAAAGTAAAGGGAGAATAAATGTCTAGCATGATGCCTGCTAGGATAGCGAAACTCAAGCTCCTCCTACTATTAGACATGACTGCCAAAAAAACTACGGCCAGTAGAACAATGTTGATGTTTGATCTGAAAAAATAAAATTCGTGGACAAAACTAATTTGAAATAAAACTAGAAAAACAGTCGATAATATGAATATTATATTTTTAGTCATTGAAAGGAAGGATAACGGTGACAATACTTAGATTTTGATAATCAGCTTGAGGCTCAATTATAGCTTTCTGGAATAAATCACCTTCTATTTGGATAATTTCTGTAATAGTGCCAATGACTAAACCTGAAGGAATGTCCTCTTCTAGCCCGGAGGTTGTCACTATCTGTCCTATCTCTAGTGGATCATTTTGGGGTATTAATTCCATACGAAGTGAAATTCCAAACTGTCCACTGAGCACCCCTTGGCTTTGGGAATTATTTTGGATGATGGCTCCTATTTCGCTTTGATTGTCGTTCAGTAATAATACTTTGGAAATCGAACTGTTGGTGTCTATTATTTTTCCAATAATTATACCGCCACTAGCAATGACAGGAAACCCTTGGCGAATGCTGACTGAATCCCCTTTGTTAATTATTACTTCTTGCAGATAGTCCCGGGAGCTTCGTCCGATTACTTTTGCGGTGACAGTCCGATAATTGTATTTAGTGATGAATTCTAGCTCCTCTTGTATGAGGCCGGTATCAGATAAATTCTGCTTCAATTTTACATTTTCCCCGATTAATCTTGAAATGTCTTTAATAAGACGGTCGTTCTCCTCCTCTAAATTTTTTATATTACCCAGGTAATCGGTGAGTCCTTTTATGTTGGTGGCTGCTACAATTAATATATTCTGCACAGGTTTCAGCACTGTTGTAATAATATTTTCTGCCGGACGAAGAAATCCAACACGTTGAAAAAAAATCAGGATAATTAAACCCGTTATAGTTATAATAACGATCCCCGCTCGTGATCGCAAAAACTGTTTCATGGCTAGTCGATTAGTTTTGAGTCATCTGATGATGAAGCCAGTATTTCTTTTAAATTTTCTAAGTCGTCTAAGACTATTCCAGTACCCCGCACTACGGCCGTAAGTGGATCATCGGTTATATGTACTGGTATTTTAGTTTCTTGCTTTATTAGTACGTCCAGGCCTTTAAGTAAGGCACCGCCGCCAGCCAGCATAATTCCCTTCTCATATATATCTGCTACCAGTTCTGGTGGAGTTACTTCAATGGTGGTTTTTATGCTGTCAACTATCTGCCGGAGTGACCGACTGATTGCCTCCCTGATGTGATTACTATTTACTGTTACTTCTTTAGGCAATCCCGTTATTAAATCTCTGCCTCTCATAGTAGTTTCTATAGGCTCTTCAGATGATAAAGCCGAACCGATTTTTACCTTTATTTGCTCAGCGGTCCTCTCGCCTAAGAGTAAATTAAAATGGTCTCTGGCGTACTGAATGATGTCACGATCCAGTTCATCGCCAGCAATACGTATGGATTTCCAAGTGACTACTCCGCCAAGGGATATCACGGCAATTTCAGTCGTTCCGCCACCAATATCAACTACCATATTGCCAGAGGCATCCTGAATCGGCAGCCGAGCACCGATAGCTGCTGCTACTGGCTCCTCAATGAGGTATACTTCTCGGGCTCCGGCGCTCAGACAGGCATCTTCAACCGCTTTTCTCTCTACTTCCGTGACACCCAAGGGGATGCCAATGACTATTCTGGGTCTAGGTAGTAAGGAAAAACTTTCCTGGTGGACTTTGTCAATAAAATATTTCAACATTTTTTCGGTCACTTCGAAATCGGATATTACCCCATCAACTAAAGGTCTAGAAGCTACTATGTGGGATGGTGTTTTGCCAATCATTTTTTGGGCTTCGTCACCAACTGCTAATATTTGATCATTACGCGTATTGATAGCGACAACCGATGGTTCGTCGATGACAATACCTCTTTCTTTCACATAAACAAGAGTATTGGCCGTACCAAGGTCAATGCCCATGTCTTTAGAAAACCTGCCTAGAAAATTATTGAAGATATTCACTGGTAGTACTCCTTCACTTCTTTGGTTACTTGGCTAAGGGATTGCAGTTTAGCGCTACTTTTATTCCTGTATTTAATTTCTATACTGCTTTTTGTTTTATTACTGACCACTAGGCGTATGGGAATGCCTATTAGGTCAGCGTCCTTAAGTTTTTTTCCCGCGGATTCCTGGCGATCGTCGTACAAAACTTCGATGTTATTTTTTTTCAATATTTCGTATGTTTTCTTGGCTTCAATATCTAGGCTTTCATCATTTCCCAGAGAAAGTAAGTGTACCTGCCATGGAGTTAGTGACTTAGGCCAGAGGATACCGTCCTTATCGTTATGTATCTCAGTAACTGCACCCATCAATCGCCCTAACCCAATGCCGTAGCAGCCCATTATTACCGGTCTTTGCTTACCTTGCTTGTCAGTAAAAGTAAGATGGAATTTATCGGAGAAATTGGACTGTAGGGGAAAGATATTACCGACCTCTATTGATTTTTTCTTTTCCATTTCCTTATTACCACATTCTGGGCAGCTATTCTTTTTATCGAATATTTCATCATTCACTGCCGTCTTACAATTTCTACACAAGTGAATTGTATCTTCACCATTTTCCGTGACAGTTTGAAATTCATGTGAATATTTTGAAAACGTGCCTCCTGAGGCGGCGGTTAGATAGGTAATATTACCAAGTCCAACATCATTCATTATATTAGAGTAGGATTTTTTCATTTTTGAATAATACTTCTCAAAATCAGACTGCTCAGCATGGAATGAGTACAAGTCTTTCATGATAAATTCTCTAGTACGTAATATTCCCGATTTTGCCCGTAATTCGTCTCTAAATTTTGTTTGAATTTGATACAGATACAGGGGCAGATCTCTGTAGGAAGTTAAATATTTTTTTACCAGGGGTACAATAATTTCTTCGTGGCTTTGGCCTAAGACCATTTTTTTTTCACTTTTTGATTGTAAATGGAATATGATATCAATATCTTGCCGGCCGGTAGTTATGTAATTTTCAATAGGGTGCAAAGCAGGCATATTTAGTTCCTGCCCCCCGGCTTTATTCATCTCCACCCTTATGATACCTTCAATTTTTTTTAGTACGCGCCATCCCATTGGCAGGAATGTGTAGACACCTGCCATTAGTTTGCTGATGAATCCAGCTTGCTCAAGTAGCTGAGCGTTCCTGGATACTTCATTTTTTGGGGCTGAATACTGGGTTTTTAGGAAGTAATGAGACTGGTACATATCATCTTATTAAAATATGTTTGAAAAAAATGATTTTATGGTGTCACTAAATCTTGAAATATCCTGGACAGTAACCAATAGTACCAACCCTATTAAAATGAGAAAACCAGTATTGTTGATTATGTTTTCGAGACGCTGATTCATGGCCTTGCCTCTAATTTTTTCAATGGCCAAAAATAAAAACCGCCCGCCGTCTAGTGCCGGGAAAGGCACCGAATTTATTATTGCCAGATTGATAGATAAAATAGCAGCGAATTGTAATATGTATATGGCTCCTAATTGGGCCACCTGGCCGGTTAATGCGGCGATGCCTATTGGACCAGCAATATCAACCGCAATTGGCTGCCGCATTATCCAATCACTAATCAAGTTATAAAAGGCCGCTATAATTTGTCCGGTGATTGAAATGGTTGTTTTCAGGCCCATCCAAATCGCTAAGTACCAGGGGTAGCTAACAATGGCAGTCTCTGCCAGGTAAACTCCTATTTTACCTTCTCCGCTTTCATCAATATCCTGGGGTATTAGTTCTATTGATAATTCCTTAGACCCTCTTTTGACAGTTAATTGGAGAGTCTCATTGATTCTTGTTTTTGTATAATTTTGGAATTCACTCGTTGTTAGTATTGTTTGACCATCCACATTAATGATAAAGTCCCCTGCTTTTACCCCAGCTATGGAGGCTGGCGTTTCGTCCTGTATTTGTACTATTTGTAGGACTGGATCACTAATTTTTGCCTGGGGTGGTAAATCCTCGTTAGCCATGCTTGGTAACCCTATGGAGAAACCGATGGATATGATTACAAAAGCAAAAATAAGATTCATCACAACTCCGGCAGCGATGACGATCATTCTCTGCCATATTTTTTTATGAACAAAGCTGTTTTCCTCTTCGGAATTTTCTCCTTGCTCACCCTTGATTTTTACAAATCCACCTAGCGGAATCCAATTTATTGAATATATCGTGCTGTCCTCACTCCCGGGTATTTCTTTTGGTTGGCGAGGTCCCTTGATTAAACGCCACTTTTTTTGAGCCTTCCCATCATTGTCACCTTTTTTATTTAATTTTTGGAATCCAATAAGTCTCGGCGGGAAACCAAGGCCGAACTCATCAACTCCCATACCCATTTTTCTCGCGGATAGGTAGTGCCCTAGTTCGTGGACAAAAACAAGAACGCTCAGAATAGCAATAAATAAAATAATTGTTAAAAGCATATTATTTAAATGGTCATTATTTCTTTTTCTTTTGCCTCGCTAATAGATTTTATATTTTTATTAAAGTAATCAACCTTCTCTTGCAATTTTTTTTGAAAGGCAAATTGATCATCTTCAGTAATATCACCTGAAGTTTTTTGGTTTTTTATGGTACGCCATATTTCCTCCCTGACATTTCTGATGCTTACTTTAGCGGATTCTGCCAATTTACTTACATTTTTACTAAGCTCTTTACGGCGCTCTTCAGTCAGAGGTGGTATGGGTAGCCTAATCATATTACCTTCGCCGACAGGATTTATTCCCAGGTTAGACGAGGTTATAGCTTTTTCTATTTCTTTGGATATATTTTTATCCCAGGGTTGTATAAGTATTGACCTGGAGTCTGGGGTAGTAATAGCTGCCAGCTCTTGGAGAGGTGTTTTGGTGCCATAATAATCTACACTAATATTTTCGACAAGTGTAGGATTGGCCCGTCCGGTTTGAATATTTTTTAGTTCTTCTTTTAAATGTTTAGTTGCATCTTCGAAAAGGTGCTCCTTGTCTTCAATTATTGACATATAAATTAGGTTATTTGGCCGGTCTGGTAGTGCCAAGAAAAATTAAATCATCAATAGACGGATCAGTAACCATATAGGTAATAGTCCTAGTCGTCCTAACGGTTTTTAGGGTTTTCCATGTTTTACCACCATCATCAGTTTTGTGGAGTACATTATTAACACTGAATATAATTTTGTTAAGGTTTTCCGGATGGTAAATAACGGTTTTAATAGGGATTTTTCTAAAATCAAATAGCGTTGGAATCGCTACCCAAGTTTGAGCCCGATCGGTACTTTTAATAATGCCAAACCCAGTACCCAAGAAAATTATTTCCGTATTTGGATCAAAATTAAACCAGTGGATGCTTGTCCCCCCTCTGAATTCTTTCAATCCCTCACTGACTATCGTCCAGTCAATAGCTGCGTTGGTAGATTTATATATCCCGCCATTAACTCGGGCATAAAGTGTCTGGTTGTTAATTTTACTAACGTGCAAACTTATAATTTGGGTCTTTTCCCAGCCCAGCAGCTTCCAGGTATTTCCGAAATCAATACTTTTTATAATGCTGGTTGTGGTGGCTGCGTATATGATGTTAGATTGGAAAGGATCAACAACCACTGAAACAATTTTTTGGCCTGGCCTTGTTTCGGTATATATTTCGTGCCAGGATTTCATGCCATCTACAGTTTTTAGTATTTTCGAACCCTGAGTTGTATAGATTACATTGTTATTTCTGGCATCAATACTTAAACTAGCATAAGTCCCCGTCGATAAAGAAGTTTGTCTCCACGTGGTACCTTTATTAGTGGAGGCAAATATACCATTTCCGGTAGTATTTAAGTACATCAAATTCTCGTTAGCCGAGTCAAAAGTTATAAATCTGGTGTCAATGTTACCAATATTCTGTCCTTCCTTTTCTGCCTTGGCAATAGTAATTATTTGCTTCCAGTTTTCTCCGAAGTCTGTAGACTGATAAACGCCACCGTCAGAGGCGGTGCTTTTACTTTTTATATTACAGCTAGTAGCGCCAGTAACCAATAGGCCTAGAAATAAAATTCCAATAATGAGTACAGATTTTTTCATTCAATTATAAAGATAGGGCCAAGTTTTCAAAAATGAGTTTTGGGCTTACTTGATATTTAATTAGTTTTTTTGATCTTATAATGTTATTAATAATATGGATAAGTTTTTTATAGCTATAATTATCAGATATTTTTACTAAAGTATCCTGTAAATTAAAATTTGTTATCAGAGATTTATTATTTTTTGCCAGAAAAATATCTCTAAACAAGGTCAGCCAATCATCAAGCAGTGAATTAATTTCACCATAGGCGGATAGTGTAATTTGTTTTGGTAGCATGGAATTAATTATAGCGAATTTTTGATTGGTATTGGATTTGATAATTTCTAGTAGTAGTTTCACCCTATCTTTGTAGGAGTTCAGGATGTCATCATTAGAGCTTAATATTTCCGCTTTGCCTATTCTACCATTGGCATATCTGGCGATTATTTGCGCTTCTCGCTTGCTTTTCCCCTGGGAGGTTAGCCAGTTGGTAATTTTTTCAGTGGCTATAACATTGAATTGAATTGTTTGGCAGCGAGAAACTATGGTTCTTGGAAGATTGGTCAAGGATTCCGCAATGAGAATAAGTATGGTTTTTGGCGGTGGCTCCTCGAGTGTTTTGAGTAAAGCATTAGCTGCTGCCTCTGTCATGGAATCAGCATTATCGATTATAGCTATTTTATAGCTCGTTAAAAAAGATCGAAGTGATAAGACGTGCTGTAAATTTCTTATTTGTTCAATGGAAATATTTTTTTTATCCTCCTCAGGTGTTAGCAGGGTAAGGTCAGGATGAATATTTCTTTTTAATTGCTGGCATGACGAGCAGGACCCACAAGGCTTAATTTTATTGCTCGATTGGCATAAGATTGAGCTGGAAAAAAAGGTTGTGGTGAGAAATTTGCCTGTATACTTTTGCCCATGAAATAAATAAGCGTGTGATAATGAGTCTCTAGTAATACAAGTTTGTAAAAATTTGATGATATGGCTGTGGCCTAGAATGGGCCAACTATATAGTTCTTTATATTTTACAGGTGTCATATTGGTGATTAGTATACCATAAAGTAACATAAATGCCCTTGTTTGGCAAGTTGGCGGTTTAGTACATTAGGGCGTAGTTTATTTAGGAATCGTGATAATCTTAAGTACCTGACGTGCCGTATTCGACCAGGAGTATTTTTTTATTCTTTTAAAGCCTTGATCAATAAGATGGTCTCGGAGATTGTGGTCTGATAATATTTTATTAATACCTTCCCCAATCTCAGTAGCATTGGCGGGGTCAACGAGATAGGCTGCCTGGCCAGCAGTTTCTTTGGTGGCACCCCTATTGGAGGTAATGACAGGAGTACCACAGGCCATAGCCTCTAAGATTGGCATGCCAAAGCCCTCATACCATGAGGGAAATATAAATATATCTGCTCCGTTCATGAGTAAATTTAATTCATCCTCACCTATCCAGCCGGGCAGCATCACACTATCCGAAAGAGAATGGGCATTTATTGTATCCTGAATTTTTTTAAATCCATGTCCGGGTGTTCCGACCAAAATCATTTTGGCGGCGGAATCGAATCTTTTTTTATAGTATGAGAATCCCTCTAGCAGACCTGTAATATTTTTCTTCTCTTCTAATCGTCCAATAAACAGAAAATACGGTGAATCAAGGCTATATTTTTTTAGTACGGAATTAATTTTATAAGAGTCAGTAATATGTACATATGACGGGCTGAATCCATTCGGAATTACCACGAGGAGAGATTCCTTAATTCCAAATTTACTGACAATCTCCTGCTTAGAGAATTGTGATATGGTGATGACCTGGGAGGCTTTCTTTAGAGCTAATCGCGTGGACCAACGGTGATAATCAAGCTCGGTCGTACTATACTTCCCCAAGGTGAATAAGCGAACTAGGAATTTGAGTATTTTTCTCAATAAGTAATTATGGGGACCAATCTCCTTATTTTTGTATAAATGCTCGTATTTTTCAAAACCAATGTCATGTAGTGTGGTTATGGTCCGGGAAGGAGTAATAATGGGGATAGTATGTGCTGGCACGAACAACGCGTCAGGAGCATGCCATAGCATCTCCCAGGCTAATCTAATTTGTGTCCACAGTAGTCCTGGGGGCCAGCTAAGTACTTTGCTGGTGAAGTTATGAGGTAGATTACCTAGTGATCCTTGCAGGACTTCCTTGGAGTACAAAATAAACTGATCCTTCGGATCAGCCATTTTTTTAAATTCTTCGATCAGATAGTAGGCGTACCATTCAGTGCCTGTCCGATTTTTTACATTTGCCCGTGAAGCGTCTATGCCGATAATCATTATTTTGTAGCCAGAATACTTTTTTTGTATGACTCCAGGTTTTCCAAGGCAATGCCGGTTCCTTTGGCCACGCACAATTGTGCTTCATCAGCAACATAAGCCGGGATTCCAATTGCCCTCGCAAGTAATTTATCCAGGTTGCGCAGCAAGGCGGTACCGCCAGAAAGTACCATGCCTTTGTCCATAATGTCGGCAGAAAGTTCCGGTGGAGTTTCCTGAAGTACCGATTTAATAGCCTGAATTATCCCGCCTAATTCGTCCTGGATTGCTTCAGTTACGTCATCACTTTCAACAGTGATGGTTTTGGGCAATCCTTGTATAGAGTCCCTGCCCCTAACATCCATGTACTGTGCTTCTTCTAAAGGCAAAGCTGATCCTATGCTGATTTTTAGCTCCTCCGCTGTGCGCTCACCGATGGATAGGCTGTATTTTTTTCTTATGAATTCCTGTATGGCAGCATCTAATTTCGTGCCTCCTATTCTGACGGAGGCATTAGCGACCATTCCACCTAACGATATTACTGCCACTTCCGTGGTTCCGCCTCCTATGTCAACTATCATATGTCCAGAGGCTGACCCAATAGGGATATTTGCTCCGATGGCTGCTGCCACGGGTTCTTTTATGATATAGGCTGCTTTGGCTCCAGCCTGCAAAGTGGCTTCAATAACAGCTCGGCGCTCAGTCGATGTAATCCCAGCAGGCACGGCTATCATCACCTCCGGGCGGAAAAACCTTATCCCCCCCAGGGCTTTATTGATGAAATATTTTATCATGGCCTGGGTGGTTCGATAGTCAGCTATAACCCCGTCTTTTAGTGGTCTCGAAGCGACAATAGTGTCGGGGGTCCGTCCGATCATTTCTTTGGCCTCTAGGCCGACGGCCATTACTTTTTTATCACTGAGTGAGATTGCTACCACCGAGGGTTCATTAATGACTATGCCACGTCCAGGTAAATAGACTAGTGAATAGGTTGTGCCCAAATCAATTGCTAGTTTTTTAGAAAGCATAATATTAATAGTATATATCTAATTGCTTATCATTCGCTAAGTCTGTAGAAATCAAAATTTTATTATTATCTCTTTTCTCATAATTGTCAACACCTTCAACAGCCTTGGGATTTTTGTTTAAATCAATGGTGATATTTAAATTGTAATTTGCTGTGCCGGCTTGTTTTTGCACTAGAAGCTGGTAGACATCATTTCTTTTAAAGTTTTCATATATGCTATCAGGTAATTTGTATTTTAATTTTAAAATTTTTTCTTCATCCGGCTCAATACAAATAAAGGTGCCAAATACTGATTTATCATGCTCTTCTGTTTGCTCGATGCTTCCTTCTTCTTTTATTTTACAGTCAACCATAGCACCTTCTGACTTAAGAAGCTTGGCGCCTTTAGGGACATATACTCTGACATATGTACGATACCTGGTAGTTTTCCAAGTTATGGTACCTTCGTTTTTATAAGAAATGGACAAGTCGGCGATTAAATTACCTGAATCCCGGCGAACCATATACGATATTGTTCTTTTGACCCCGGGATCAGATTTTAAACTGGCTAGGTTTGCATCAATAACAGTTACATAGTCATAGTCCACCGGTTTTATGGCGCCTCCCCAATTTTCTTTTATTATAAAATTTTGTACATAATCATCCTTAACGTAGATTAATATATGTTTTTCATTTATATCTTTAGTAAATATCTCCCATAATTCAGGCCACTTACTTTTGGGTAAATCCAAAATACCATCCAGTAATTTTTTTGATAAAACTCCAATTATTTCTTTGCGGGCACTTTCTTCTATCCCTTGTCTCAGAAAACCCTCGTCAACCTGGAATTGCAGAGTGTCTACCAGATTCTCGTTGTTAAAATTCAAGCCGTTGACTTTAATTTCGCCCGTTAGGCTCAGTAATGATTGAATGAAAGTAGGGGTCACGGCAATGACGCCATCGATATCTTTTTCCGGGCCACGCTCAGCATGGTAAAACCATTCAGCTTTTTGGGCGGCGGTTGGAAAATCAGGTGACCAATTGGAATCCCTAAAAAACCATTGAAACACCTTGTTATATCTAGTTAAGGGCCAGGGTGGCTCCTCAAATAGCCACTCTTCTGCTGGCTCGTCCAGGTTGTAAACATTATCAGTAACGAAGTTATCTATGTCTCCATTGACAACCTTTAGTATGCCATAGGTGCCAATAAATCCGCCGGTAGGCCTAAGTTCGGTATTATTTTGTAAAAGGAATAAATATGTTTTGTCTTCAGGATATCCGGCAATAGAAGGGATAATTTGACTGGCTGATATCGCTTGGTCAATCGTAGATTGTAGCTGAGGAACCCTTTCTTTCAAAGGGGCAGCCGCTTCTTTGATTTTTTTAATTAAACCTTTATCAGGAATATTATTTACGGATATTACGGCATTATCGATTGAGTCTTTCGCATCCTCCAAAGCTGATTTAGACTCAAATATACGTTTTAATAATTGGGTAGTTTCATCCTGTGTGAGACTGTTTAAACTGATATTTTCATTTTTTTCTAAAGGAGAGATTATAGATATGGCAATCTCATTTATTATGAGGATTGATTGGCCGGTACTAATTCCGGCACTTAACAAATTATCAACTGCTGAAAGTTGAGCTCCCACCCAGGGTAGTATTTTTAGCCACTTGAATTTACTAAATTCGTTTTGGGCGCTAGTAAAATTATTTATTGCTAAATTTAGGGACTCTCCGGCCTTGGTAAAGTCTTGGTTGACGAGCTGCTCCTGAGCTTTCAAAAAATTATCTCTCCCAGCCAGGCTGTCTTGAAAAACAAGGGTAGCCGGTTTTTTATAAATTAAAAATAAGGAGGTGCCTACTATAGCAATCGTCAGTAAACTAAAAATTAGATATTTAACCCATTTCTTTTTTTGCCATTTATATTTTTTTCTTTTGCCTTTGGCTGGCCTGAGAAAATTATTTCTCTTTTTGTGCAGCATGTATTTGATTTTTTCCTGAATACTTCATGAAATATTTTAACCACGAGGCGATGTGTATTCTGGTAATTTTACTGAATAGCGAAATAAAGCCTTTCTGTTTCGCGGAATCTCTACTGTAGTAGTGCACAATCTCTATATCGGCTATGTAAAATACCTGCCAGCCACTGTCCCACATGCGCCGGCACCAATCTACATCCTCGAAATACATGAAGAAGCGTTCATCCATGAGTCCTATTTGTTGAATGGCCTCATTTCTCACTAATAATCCGGTGCCAATCACCCAGTCAACGGCCATGGAGTCCTTATGATCCCAGTCAAGCATCAGGTAATCTCTGATAGCCTTTTTTGTAAACTGCATTTTGCTCAGGAACGTTCTTCGGTAAATTGGGTAGGTAAATTTTGGAAATACGCAGGTAGATACTTGCGTTGAACCGTTGGGGTTTATGAGTTTAGGGCCTGCCAATCCTACTTGGGGGTGATTGTCCATGAATATAACCATTTTATCCAAGGCCTCTTTCTGGACAATGGTAGTGTCCATATTCAATATTAAGTAATATCTGCTTTCTATCGATTTTATCCCCACATTTACTGCTTTGGCATAGCCACCATTTTCTTTGAGGGGTATCAATCTTACCTCGGGAAATTGTTCCCGTACCATATCGACACTTCCATCACTTGAATTATTATCAACTACAAGCGCTTTATATTTTAGAGAGCTACCAGCTAAATTGGTAAGAAGGGATTTCAAACACTGCCTTAGTAATCCCCTCCCGTTGAAATTTACAATTATTACTGAGAGATCAAGCATATATTTGCTTCATTTGAATATAGTTAGGCTAAACTATAACAAATTTTGGGGTTTTTTTCAAGATTTGATACCCTGGACTGACAAGTCTCCCCTAAATATTTTTTCGAAAATTGCTGCTAACAGTACTATAAGGGTTATTCCGAGAGGATGGTTTAAATAAGGCGTCGTAAAATGTACTACTAATAAAGAAATTAAAGATAGCGCTAGGCCAAATACCAAATAATACTCCTCTTTATTAGATAATCTACTTAACGATTGCAAACCAATCTTTAGAAGTTTCCATAAAAAATACATATAGGCCAGTAACCCAAACACACCAAGCTTTACCAGCAAATCCAAATAGCCCCACTCAAACGAGTAAGTGGTATACTGCCCCCCATTTAATTCCTTCGTTCTTGGGTCCAGCGTTTTATACGTTATAGTTGTCCCAAACCCGCTGCCTACTACGGGACTTTCCAGAGCTTTAGACCACAAAGGCTTTAGTAGCTGGAATCTACTCCCCAGAGCCGGCTCGTCAGTAACAGTTATGCGGTCCCTGATCAAGGAAGCGGTGGAAATATTATTTGAACTACCCCCGGGTAACTTGAAATTCACTAACCCGGTAATGAAAACGACTTCTAGAATTAGTATAACGGCCATAACTAAAACTGCTTTTAAAAATACTGAAGCACCCAGATTCTTTTTTTTTAGCACATACCCAAAAAATATCAGTACTGTTATCAATATTGAAAGCCAAATACTCCTGGAAAAGCTTATTATGAGTGCCGTGCTTGACAATATTCCGACAATCCAACTTATTCTTCTATTAGACCTGTCAGTATCATTCTTATTTAACATTACCAAAAAAACCAGACAAATTATTCCCACGAACAAACTCCATATATGGCTCTGGAAAAAGATTCGAAAATAGTCCTGGGCGATTAGGGAAATTTCTCCAACCCGTGTATCCCTCACCCAGGTATATACTAGCCGCACTAAACCGTCATTTGTTTGATGGGCAAAATAAGAAAGTAGGAAAAATGTTTTAATAGCTATCACGCTGACCGATGCAAAAAGTATCTGGAGTAACTTATTTATTCTGTCCCAGGAAGTTAATACACTATACGAAACGAATATTAGAGCAAAATATAAATACGCGTTGAAATCGAAAAAAATATCCTTTACTTCATTACCTTTCACCAAGCCCACCACCACGCCGAGTGCTACGAAGGACACAAAAATAATAAATGGCCGGTATAGTTTGGTTTTATAGAAACTTACTTTTTTTTCTCTTACAGATTTAATGATAAAAGCCAGAATGAGGGCGACGAATACACCTAACCGGATCGACAGCCTAAACTCATCAGTATCGTAAGAAAATAAATAGCCGAATGATCCAATGAATAACTCCACCATAACAATCCAAAATCCGTACTCCAGCTTCCTCAGGCTGATAATGAAAGTGGCCAAGATGATCAAGGGAAATAAAATTTGGTTTACCAACGAAAAGTTGTGACCTAAAAATGATAATGTCTCAATTATGATGATTGACCAAAACGTTATTTTGAAATAATCACCATATAGTTTTAATTTACTCATACAGACTAAAAATTATTTGACCTTTTCTTGATAGATAACATTTGAACTACCCCGGCTAAAAAAATACTAACAGGGTATAGTAACAAGATAACTAGGTAGTCAAATTTCGAATGATGCTTATAAAAATAATAGAGCATACTCCTGTTTAGGATAAATTGCTTAGACATAGGCTTTAACCTTGAAAAGCTTTGTCCCTTACTGTGCTTAATAAAGGTTTCTGCGTAAAAAAAAGTTTTCCATCCTGCCTGGATAGCCCTTTTACAGTAATCAACCTCTTCATACCAAACAAAAAAATGACCATCGAGTAACCCTATCTGGTCGATTAATTCCCTCCTGATCATATAGAAAGCGCCCATGACCTGGTCCACTTGCCTGGTTTTGTTACCCGGGAAATCTAGCATATAATATTTTTTGATAGACCTAAAGTTGTTGATGAAGTTATGCAGTTTTAATAGAATAATAACGTGAGATACTAGATCGGGAAATTTCCTTACTGATTTTTGGATTGACCCATCATTGTTTAAAATTTTACAGCCTACTATGCCTATATCGTTTCGACTTTTGAGGAAGTCAAAGGATTTTTTAATAGCATTATCAGTAATTTTTACATCAGGATTCAGTAAAAGTATGGTAGAGCCAAGTGATTTTTTTATAGCTGAGTTGTTGGCTTTAGCAAAACCCAAGTTCTTTTGGTTGGTAATTAGTCTAACTTGCGAGAACTCATTAAGTACCATCTCACTGGTACCGTCCCCGGAATTATTATCAACTACAAAAACCTCAAAATTGAGGTTTTTAGTTTCTTTATATATTGACTGTAGGCAATTTCTAAGTAAATCTCTTACCTTCCAAGATACTATTATAACGGATACATCCATATAATCCATTTTACCTACTTTTTTATGCACCCGCAATAGGTATAATTACTTGTTTAATTTAAGTTTTCTGTAGATTATTTTCAACAAACCTATCAAGCTATACCCGGAAATTCCCCCTTTATTAATTGGTGAGCTGAAAAGCCTTTCTGGGTGCCAGACTCCATAATAATTCTTCCTGAGCATTCTTTTCCATAAATCCCAGTCTTGAAATTTACTGAGGTTTTCATCGAACCCAATAAAGTTTTCTCTTCTGATCAGAGACATAGTGCTTATGTAGTTCTCTTTTTCCAACCGTTCAGGATCGAAAGGGAATAAATCAAAAGTATGTACGCCAAACTTGAAATTGGAGTAACAGTACGCTTTATCCGGATTATTTAGCAATGTCTGATGCATTAACTCGATCATTCTCGGGTTTAGCCTAACGTCGGCATCGCAAAATAATATATACTCTCCCTTCGATCTTTCAAAACCAGCATTCCTCGCTGCGGGGGCTCCGTTATTATCTTGATCAATTACCAATATTCTATCTTGGTGCTGATCCAATATTTCACCAGTTTTATCAGTCGAGCCATCGTTCACCGCAATTATCTCAATCGGTTCGTAAGTCTGGTTATAGATATCATTTAGTGTTTTATCAAGAGTCTTAGCAGCTTGGTAGCAAGGGATGATTATGCTAATCAGATCTTTGCTCATTTTAAAAGGCTCATAATTTTTTTACTCTCTTCCGATATCTTGAAATTATTTATAGCTCTTTGCCGCCCATTTTCTCCCAATTGCCTTGAGTATTTCTCGTCACTTAGTAATTTTTTTACGGCCTTGGCGATGTCATATTCATCATGGGGATCTACCAATAATCCGGAGATACCATCGGCGATTGCCTCAGGTATCCCACCAGACCTTCCGCCGATAACAGGAATCCCGAACATATTAGCCTCAATGAAAACAAGACCGAAACCTTCAACGTCTATGGTTTCGTTATATTTATTTTTTAGCTCTCGAGAAGGCATGATAAATAAATCGGCGCATTTATAATACAGCGCTAATTTACTGTTAGGTACGTTATCTACTATCTTTACAAATGCTTTCAAATTCAAACTTTTGATTAATCCGACTAACCTCCCCTTTTCAGGTCCCTTACCAACGATGAGATATAATAAATTTGGTATTTCTTTTATTAACTGTGGCAACGATTTCAAAACCATATCGTGCCCTTTTCTTCTAACTAGATTCCCTACTGATAATAATATTTTTTTACCTGCCAAATTATTATTTTGGATAAAGCTATCAATTTCTTGCTGCAAAACTTCAACATTTGAATGTAAGCGGGGGCAAGGATAGGCCACCAAAGATTTTTCCGGATCAGCTCCTAGTGAAACTGCCAACTCTTTAGTGTAGTTACTACAGGCTATTATGCCATCAGCATTTTCTAGTATTTTTTTGATCAAAAAAAACTTACGTTTAGACCTTCTCATAATCACCAAGTCTTGGCCGTAGACGTATACTACATAAGGGGTTTTATGTAATTTTTTAATTAACAGGGCGACTGTGCCAATGGGAAGTATTTGTCCGACCTGTATTATACTTATCCCCTTTTCCTTGATTATTTTTCTGATATGCCTATATAATGGTAGCCATTTTGGCCAAACATATCTAGATTTTGAGTGAAATTTCTTTCTAATAATTTCAAAATCAGCGTCTATATATATTTCACTTAGTTCAGTTAAGACAAAAAGATCGTCACTCGGGAATTGAGTACTGAATTGCCACAAGGTATGGCTGGTACCGCCCCTTATGGGGGGATAATCCATGGTAACGAGTAGTGATTTTTTCATAATTTATGCAATCCTTTTCCTAATTGAACGGTACAGAGTACCTAAATCATCTTTCGATATGCCCTTAAACAAGTATAAGAATACAAAATAGGTGACCATGCCCAATGGAATGGAAATGTAAATCGATAGCAATTCTCTTGAGAAGTAAAGCAATATGGCCATTATCATAGATGCACCCATTACCTTGCCCAATGTTTTTAAAAGGAATATTTTATCATAATCAATAATTTTTCCAACCCATCTTAACCCCAGGAAGAATAGGATGAATCCGCTGACAAAAGCTGATATCGCTGCACCGTTAAAACTGTATTCTTTTATTAAAATGAGGTTCAGAGCGACGTTAATTACCACAACTATACCCATATTTATAGTATTAACAACTTGCTTATTACAAGCATTCAAGAGTGCCCCTACTGGAAAATTCAAAAATACAACTATTAAGCTTGAAATTAGTATTCTTAAAGGCAGTATCGATGTTTCAAAATCCGAGCCATAGAGCGTTAGTATTATTTTGTCTGCTAATATTACCATCCCAAACGAGATGGGCATAGCGATTATCATTAAATAGTGGGTGGTTTTCTCAAATATTTTAGAAAGCTTCGTGCGCGAATACATGTAATAAGCGCTCATGGCCGGGAATATGCTTGCCGCAAATGCCGAGGGAATAAATTCTAAAGCAAAAGTTAATTTATGAGCAGTTACATACCAGCCAACATGGCTTTGTCCTGACATCAAAAGGAGTAAGAATCTGTCAGTAAAGGTATAAATTTTTACAAATATAGCCGCTATAGCAAAAGGAATGGCTATTCTTAGAAATCTTTTTATAATATCTATATTCCAATGCAGTCTGATCTTTAATTTCAGCTTTTTCCTGAGCATGGAATAAGAAAATATAAAGTTAAAAATGCTGCCAAAAGCAACCGCAATAAATAAATATTGCAGTCCCAAATCTTGCTGCAGGGCGATTACACCAAATATAATAGTAATTACCTGAGTTCCTATTATACCCAAAGACTCATACTTCAAATTTTGTAGCCCCCTAAACACGGCGAAAAAGGTCAGAGTAAAAGTGTCTAGCACGACAATAATGGCGTCAAGGTATAGAATTGTTTTTATCAGAGTTGAATAAGAAGAAAAATTAGTAAACAGTCCCATGATAAGGATTATCACAAAAGCAAAAACAACTTTAATACCAAGTACGCTACTTAAATATTCTGCAGCCTTGTGCGGCTTTCTGGCAATTTCTCTAACCAGGACGACGCTAAGACTGAAGTCGATCAGTATGAGCAATATAGGAATCAAGGATTTTATGGGATCATAAAGACCCAAGTCCTCCGGACCTAAAATTCTTGCTAAGTAAATAAAGTACAAAAAAGAGAGAATCTTTTGCAGAATGAAAGCAACCGCTAAGTAGCTTGTATTCTTTAGAATCCTCTCTTGAAAATTATTATTACCTTCATTTGACACGGCGGTGTCATTCATGAATTTAGCGTTTTTGCCATTGGGGTGCTCGTCTGGCTTTCTTGAGCCCGTACTTCTTTCTTTCCTTGACTCGAGAATCTACAGTTAGCAATTTCTTGGTTTTTAGTAACGGTTTAATATTTTTATCATTCTGGAAAAGTAGCCGGCTAATTCCCAGGCGAATACTGTCCGCCTGCCCACGTATCCCACCACCTTTTACTTTGATGGTGTATTTACCCTCATTTTTCTTGTTAGTCAGTACTAACGGCTCATATATAATATTTTGCAGTCTGATGGTAGGAAAGTACTCCTGTATTTTTTTATCATTTATGATGATTTCCCCGTCTCCTTTGGCATAGTAACGTACTCTAGCGACCGCCTGCTTTCTCCGCCCCACTGCAAACTTGAAATCATACTTAATTTTTGACTCCGATTCAACAACCTTGTCATCCTTGAGCTCTTTTTTTACCTTGCTCACTTTAGGTTTACTTAACGTTTTTTTCGCTGGCCTCTTTTTTACCGCAGTACTTTTTTTCTTGACGACTGGGGCCTCACTTTTCTTTTTAGTTATTTTCTTGTTGACCATAGGTAATTACTCAAACTTTATTCTCTTTAAAATACTTTTCTTTAATTTATTGGCCGGAATCATATTATCTATCACTTTCAGAAATAAAGACTTTGGACTTTTTTCAAAAAAATCTCTGACACTTCTACTTTTCATACCACCTGGATATCCACTATAATGATAATAGAACGTGGAGTCTAATTTTTTTTCGGAAATTTTAATTTTATCTATGTTCAATATGGTAACGTTTACCTGAGGTAACACGTGTGGAGAATATTCAGCACTAGTTTTCCCCCTGATTATGGTAGCTACCTCACTAGCTAAACGACCGACGACTCGATTACTGGCATCAATCGTATAACTCTTTAGTTTTGTTGTGGCACTATTTTTTTTCATCATTTTCAACTAAAGTTAGCACAACCACTACGGCACCATCGCCTTGACGGTTATTAATTTTTGTGATTCTCGTATATCCACCCTGCCGTCCCTTGTACTTCGGTGATATTTTATTTAGTATTAGATTGGTGGTTGAGCGGCTATCAGTTTTTTTTATAAGTAGCCTGCGTGTGTGCAAGTTGTTATTCTTGCCCAAGGTGATCAGGCGTTCAATAACTGGTTTGATAAATTTTGCCTTGGCCTCTGTTGTTTTTAGTTGTTCGTAAAGGAAAAAAGATTTGACTAGATTTTTAGTCAATGAGCGCCTCGAAGACTTATCTCGGCCCAATTTTTTATCTTTTTTTCTGTGTTTCATTAGCTACTTATCGCTTTTTTTAGGTCTACCCCTTTTCTTCTTTACTTTACTGTCAATAGTTATATCATCAGCTTTGCTTCCTTTTTCATCATTATTTTCTTCTTCATTCTCATCAGACTTCAACGTATTGGGATCTTCAGCTTTATCAGCTTTATCGATTTTTACTTTCTTATTATCCCCAAACATAGCTACCGCGGAAAAATGATCAACCAGAATACTGGCAGATGACTTCAGGGCTTCCTCAGGGGTAATCGTGCCGTCAGTGGTTATTTGTATAAGTAATTTATCATAGTTTGTCATCTGACCAACTCTGACATTCTCTACGGTAAAATTTACATTCACTACCGGGGTATAAATAGAATCGATAGCAATAGTACCGAGTTGAATTTGCTTTTTTTCAATATTCTCGACTGGTACATAACCCCTACCGGTTTTGATGGTAATCTCTATTTCAAATTCGGCATCTTTATCAGTAAGGGTAGCTATTAGCTCCTCAGGGTTCCCCAGCGCTGTATCACTGGTAATCTTTAGATCTTTAGCTTTGACTTTTTTGGCACCTTTGACTTTGAGGCTTGCTTTTACCTCATCCGTTCCGTGGAGCACAAAATTCAACCTTTTTAAATTCATTATTATTTCAACTACATCCTCTTTTACACCAGGAATTGTGGCGAACTCATGAGTTACATCCTTAATTTTTACTGAGGTTATTGCCGCACCAGGGAGTGAAGAAAATAAAACACGGCGAAGGGCGTTGCCTATCGTATTGCCGTATCCGGGATAACATGGCTCAATAACGATCTCGGACTGATTATTATCCAGTGGTTTAGATTTAAATGATTCGGGAAGAGGAAGCTTTTCCATAATTCTGGTTTAATTAATTTTTAACGCGAATAAAATTCAATAATTAGTGAAGTGTCGAATCCTTGCTGGAGGTGTTCTTTAACCGGCAGGCTGACTACTTTTCCTTTTAATATTTTTTCATCCTCCAGAGAAAGCCAAGAAGGGATATCCTTCTTATTTATTGATTTGACGATTTCCTTGAAAAGTATTTTATCCAGACTTGGGGTCTTGATAGCTATCACATCCCCTATTTTTACCTGGTAGGATGGTATGTCTAATTTTTTGGCGTTGACAGTTACGTGCCCATGACTTATAAACTGCCTCGATGAATCGCGAGTCTTAGCAAACCCAAATCGGTAAATCACATTATCCAGTCTAATCTCTAGTAACTGCACGAGATTTTCCCCTGTGTCCCCGGAACGCCTTTTAGCTTTGTTATAGTAGTTTCGAAACTGTTTTTCGAAAACGCGATATATCCCGGAAGCTTTTTGCTTCTCTCTAAGTTGCAGGCCATACTCAGAAAGGCGAGGTGGCCTCTTAGGACCGTGTTGACCAGGCCGATAAGGTCTTTTTATCACTGGGCACTTGGGAGAATCACAAAGTTTTTCTCCAAACTTTCTACATAATTTATGCTTAGGACCTAGATACCTTCCCATTTATTTTTAAACCCTTCTTGGTTTTTTTGGACGTACCCCATTATGTGGTATAGGTGTGACATCCTTAATTGATTGAACATTTATATTATTGGCATTGAGTGACCTAATGGCAGATTCACGTCCCGAACCTACACCTCTTACAAAAACATCGACGCTGCGTAAACCAAAAGGCTTCACCTTTTCCGCAACATCCTTAACTATAACGCTAGCTGCATAGGGGGTGGCTTTTTTAGGCCCCTTGAACCCCAAATGCCCAGCTGACGACCAGGCAAGCGTGTTACCATTTTCGTCCGTTATAGTCACTAGAGTGTTATTATAGGTCGCCTGAATAAAAACTTTGCCATGAAGAACATTCTTTTTCTGCTTTGACTTATTTTTTATGTATTTTTTTCCCTTTTTACGAGCTGTTGGCATTTCTTTAATATAAATTTATTTTTTATCCGATGCTAAACGCCTGCCAGATCCCATAGTCTTTCGGACATTTCCTCTAACAGTTCTATTGTTGGTTTTTGTACGCTGACCACGTACGGGCAATCCCTTAGCGTGCCTAGAACCTCGGTAGGTACCTATCTCTTTTAATCTTTTAATATTCAATAAAATTTCCCTCTTTAATTCCCCTTCTACTCGGTACTTATTTTCAATAATATCACGTAACTTATTAACTTCCGCATCATTAAGTGAATCTGTTTTGGCATTCTCGTTAATCTTTGCTTCCTCTAAAATCTTCCTGGACAATGTCAGACCAATGCCAAAAATGTAGGAAAGTGAAATAATTATATTTTTATTAGGTGGTAATGTAACTCCTGCTATACGAGCTGCCATAAATTTCTATCCTTGTCTCTGTTTATGTTTCGGGTTTTCACAAATAACATAGACACGCTTCTTTCTCCGTATTGTCTGGCACTTAGTACACATCTTTTTTACTGATGATCTTACTTTCATAATTACTGACGGTATGTTATTCGTCCCTTGCTTAAATCATATGGAGTCATCTCTAATTTGACTTTATCTCCTGGAAGAATTCTAATTTTGTGCATCCTCATTCGTCCTGACAAATGAGCTTGAATCATATGCCCATTCTCCAGTTTGACTCTAAAGTTAGCGGCAGGAAGTAATTCCTCCACCTCCCCAACAACCTCTATAAAACCTTTTTTATTTGCTTTTGATGAGCCTCTACTATCCTTATTAATATCCATATGTTGGCATATATATAATAAAAAATCTTACCTTAAGGGCAAGATTATACTAAAAACAGTACTTAAGTAGCCATTTTCTTGCCTAATGCTTGTTTCACAGAAATTAATATTTTGTAATGATGTATTCTATTATAACAACGCTCAAAATGCTGTCAAGATATAATGATTTAGTCTATTCGACGATTGCTTTTATACGCCTTATACCAGCTGATGATGACTTTTCTGAGATTATGCTAAATTTCCCGATGGAACCGGATTTATTTACATGAGGGCCTCCGCACAGCTCTTTCGAGTAGTCACCAACGGAATACACAGTGACCTTATCCCCATATTTTTCCCCAAAAAAAGCTAAGGCCCCTGTATCTATCGCCTCCTGATATGACATCTCGGTGCTAGTTATTTTTAAATCTAATTCAATTTTACCGTTGACTATTTCTTCTACTTTCTTTTTTTGATCGTCTGTTAATTTGGCCGGATGCTCAAAATCAAAGCGTAATCTGGCGGGGGTAATATCTGATCCCTGTTGGCGAACATGATCACCCAGAACGTCCCTTAATGCCTGTTGCAATAAATGAGTCGCTGTATGTAGCCGCGTCATAATTTTTCTGTCGTCCTCAGGCAACTCACTACTATTTAATCCGTGTCCACCAAATTTTTTTACCGCGGAAGACTTTGACAGCTTTTGATGCTTGATGATTTCCTTTTTAAATTCGGCTTCATCAAATTCATATCCTTTTCTTCTTAGCCTTTGGGATGATAGTCCGTAAGTCGAGTACAATTTGAAAGCCTCTTGAGCCGTTAATTTCCTAGCTGAGTATTCATTGACGTATAATTTCCTAGCTGGACTTCTACTGCTAATTATTTTTTTAGAAATTTCTGCTATATCCGTTTTGAGAATTTTATCATAAGTTTTTATCTCTCTGTCCATTTTTGCCAATACATCATCTTTTTTGGCGACTAAAAAAGGATACTGTTCTCTATATATTGCTATGATTCTATCAACTATATCGATGAGGTTAAATTTAGGGTACAGGTACTGATCTAGTGCCCGTCGAAAAACTCTTCTCAATATATAACCCTGCTCCTTATTGCTGAATGAAATCCCATCCGCTATTAAAAATACCGAACCTTTAATATGATCCGCGACAATCCTGCTGCGCCGTATATCCTCGTTTGCGGTTGTGGATCCAAAATTTTTATCCTTCATGATATCTTTAGTAACACTTTGGTATAGATCCGTATCAAAAATGTTGTACTTTTTTTGTAGCAACATGGTCAGTCTTTCAAGGCCCATGCCAGTATCGATATTTTTACTCGGTAATTCCTTTATTCTCTTGCTTGAATCGATCTTGTACTGCATGAAGACTAGGTTCCATAATTCCATAAACCTGCCGCAGTCACAATTAGGTAAGCACTCAGCACCCTTGTCACATGGCTTCCCTGTGAAGTCAAAATGAATTTCAGAACTAGGCCCACAGGGCCCGGTTTTACCGGGTGGACCCCACCAATTTTCATCTCGTCCAAAACCAATAATTCTTTTTTTTGGTAAATACTTTTTCCAAATTTTTACCGTCTCCCCATCTTCCGATACATTTTTATCGCCATTAAAATAGGTAGCCCACATCTTGTTTCCTGAAATTTTTAACTCGTCAGTTAAAAATTCCCAAGCATATTTTATGGCCTCCTCCTTAAAATACCCGCCCATAGAAAAATTTCCTAGCATCTCAAAAAAAGTACTATGGGTTGCATCACCCACTAATTCAATATCAGAGGTACGAAAGCATCGCTGGGACGAGGTTAAAGAATTTTTATTAAAATCTTTTTTTACCTTTTTATCTCCTAAAAAATATGGCTTAAATTGCTGCATCCCCGCAGTAGTCAGCAACACTGACGGATCATCTTGCGGCCATAATGAAGATGACTCTACTACCGAGTGATTATTTTTCTTAAAGTAGTTTAGAAACTTCTTTCTGATTTTGCCAGATGTCATATTCGAATTATATAGCTATTTTCGAAGGCTGTAAAATATTACTATTCAGCCATAATTACTCCACCACCCAAAAGCATTTTTTTATCATACAAAACAGCGAATTGCCCCGGTGTAATCGCCCGCTGCATCTTATTAAATTTAATAAGCAAACGATCGCCTTTCTTAACGACCACGCATTTTTGCGATTTTTGGCGATATCTAATCTTCGCAAAACAATTAATCGGAAAACTAGGAGGTACTCCACTTATCCAGCTAAAATTGCTTATATTAGCTGATAGACTATACAGGGATTTATCCTTAGCTCCTTTGGAGACTACGAGATTATTTTCCTTTTTTTGTTTTTTTACCACATAATACGGCGTGCCCCCGCCAACTTTTAACCCATGTCTCTGTCCAATAGTATAAAATGGCAAGCCATCATGCCGACCAATAATCTCACCTGAAGTGGTGACTATATTCCCATATTTGGAGGGGATGAAAGTTCTGATAAAATCGCTAAACTTCACCTTGCCAATGAAACAAATACCCTGGCTATCTTTTTTATTATAAACAGGTATGCCGGCTTTTTTGGCAATTATTCGGACATCCGGTTTTAGTAAATTACCAATCGGAAATAGTGAATATTTTAATTGAGACTGATTTAACAGGGATAAAAAATACGACTGGTCTTTATTGGAATCCTTGGCCATAAAAAGGTAATATATAGTTTTGTCTTTTACCTTTTCACTTTTACTGATGACATAGTGGCCAGTAGCTATATAATCCGCGCCCAATTTTCTGGCTTTATCCAGAAACAACTTGAATTTTATTTCTTTGTTGCACAGCATGTCCGGATTGGGGGTTAAGCCTTTTTTATAGCCATCGATTAGGTATTTAACTATTTTTTTTCTATACTGTTCTTCAAATATCTCAATCTTTGATTTAATCTTAAGTTTATGACAGACACTAATAAAATCTTTTAAGTCATCCTCCCATGGACATTTATCCGCTAACGGATCTGACCAATTTTTCATAAATACTCCAGTTACGTCAAAACCCTGCTGTAGTAAAAGATAAGCGGCGACCGATGAGTCGACACCTCCCGACATGGCTACAAATACTTTTTTTCGATCAGTGACTAATGCCATTATAAACTGTCTATGACCTCTTTTATGTATTTCATTTTTGAGGAGTTGAATTCTTGCTCTGTAATTCTAGTAGCAGCATAAAGTGCGTTTTGGGGCTTGTGCTTGCGTCTTTTTTGATATTTTCTAGGATAGTTATTTTCGATACTTCCGTTGGGAAGTATGAATATATTTTGCTTTTTCAGTAGATTTATATTCCTTTGCTCCGTCTCAGCAAAATTCGAACCGACTATTTTTTTTACCTTTTTACTGCCGCTGTCATACAGGGCGTCACGATCAAGTAAAACAACATAAGGAACATGGAATATTTCTAGCAATTCGGCGTATAAATCCACGTTACTTTTGCCAAAAATTTGGATTACTTTAATGTCATTTTTTCCTTTATAAAATCTGTCTATTAATCCTCTCATCAATATATGATCGGACGGCCCCTCGACCAGCAAAACTACATCAGAAAAAAACATTTCGGTATTCTCGGCGTTCAATTCCTGCCTTAAACGGTTTAGGTCTAGCTTACGACCAGATATTCTCGGTGAGTGGACCTTAGTTACCCCCGACTCTTTAGTGACTCTGAACAATCTGTGGAGATTACCAGGATGTATTAATAATGGTGAGTGGGTTGTAATAAAAATCTGATTATCTAAATTCTTTGTTTCTAGTATCCTTAATAACTTTTTTACCAAAGATGGGTGCAAATGAATTTCCGGTTCCTCTAATAACAATATCGTATACTGAGGGTCAAATAAGTACATTAAAATTATAAAAACTTGCTTAAAACCATCACCTAATCGATGTTGCGGGTACTTTCCTGGTTTCTCTTTACCAAATGATTCTTGGATGATATTTTTAGGAATTTTTATATCCTTGAATTGTGAAGCTAGGATGTTTTGGAATATACTGAACATTTTCTTGTGCCTTGAGGAAAAAACAGAGTAATCGGACTGAAGTTTTTTTAAATCTAGCTTGTTTACAGCTGACAGTCTGATTATATGACTTCTCAAGATTTTTTTTGCTTTTTTGGCGAATATCATCTTGCCATCTAGGGTAAACTTTTTCTTTGCTCCATTTTGGGTTACTATCAAATTACCGCTAACTTTTCCCTTCAAGGAAAATTCAATTGACAGCTTAGTTTGAGCATATTGTAATCTCTGTTTATCACTCGAATAAAGCTGGTGAATGGCGTCTATAATGTTGGTTTTACCGGCGTTGTTTTCACCAATAAAAATATGTATTTTCCCAGGATTATCCAGGGAAAATTTTTGTATACTTTTGTATTTTTTTATGTCTAATTGAGTTATTCTCATGTACTAATTATACCAAACTTGTAACTTTTAATAAAAACGGTCAGTTATTTTGGACCGCTATTGAATGACGCAATTTTCCGAGGCTGTTTATCTTTTGTGGACTTTGTTATAAAAAATATCGAGGGCTTTCATCTGCTTTTTATTAGGATTTGCTCGTGGCCTTTTACTTTTTATCCTGTCGACGGCCTGCCTCGGAGTTAGCCCATGAGCATAAATGTAGTAGGCTGCTACCAGGGTGGGAGCGCGCCCGTGGCCTTCATTACAATGGACGTAACACTTCATTTTCTGACTTACAAGGTCCTTTATAAAATGTGAACCAATTTTTAATTGCGCTTGAGAGGGCGGGGTAAAATCTACCGTAGGAAGCCATAGAAAGGAAGTGACCCCGGAGGGCTTATCCATTTTTTCTTCTTGCAGGTCAATATCGGCTTGCATGCCGGCTTTTATAAGTTTTTCAAAATGCGCACGGCAGCAAATAGTCGTACCAATTAATAAAAACTCATCAATCTTACTGAATTCTAAATGCTTTACTTCAAAATCGTATTTGCTTTTATCTATCATTGTTTCGGGCTTGATTTACTTTAACTTTTTGTCCTGGTCTAATCGTATTTACCTGACCGGAACTCATGCTACCGCTCTCACTTCGAAGTTCCTGGCCAAAACCATTTTTTCTATAAGATTTTTTGCTACTAACAACTTTATCTTGCTGCCACTGCTTTTTCTTAAAGGGTTGTGGGTTTCTGGAAGTGGCTTCACTCAGAGATATGGAGTCTCGTTCCGGGTCGAGTTTTATGTCTTCTAGGTTTTTGAAATCAAGCGACATTTTATTTCGTCCTGCCTCTTTTTTATTCTTTTCATTAGAGCCTTCGCTGACTACTGCTTTATCTGGGGTAGTTTTACCAAATTTTTGCTTATCCTCCTGCTCGTTCAGGGATTTACTCTCACTTTCCGTGGAGCCACGATGCATTTCTTGGAGACCGCTCCAACGAAGTATCTTTTCCTCCACTTCAGCTCTAGGCGTACTGTACCTTTCTCTTGAGACCGTTATAACTTTCTGCCGGTTATTCGTCCTACCTTCGGCCGGTGGGAGCGTGACGGCAGAAAAAGGCTCTGATGCAACACCGTCGATCATTAGTTTTAAATAAACATTGTATTTAGTGAGATTCAATAAGTCCTCCTCAGAAAATACAGGAGAAAACTCTTTAGCTAAAAATTCAGCATCCGCTGCACCCACGCGGAAACACATCATGGTACCAATGTTGCCAAACACGGATGCACGCACTTGCTCATCAAGCTGCTCAATGTACTGATGGGCAATTATTAAATTTAATCTGTATTTTCTTGCCTCAGAAAGTATGCTGGCAAAACTTTCCGTAGCAAAATTCTGAAATTCATCTACATACATATAAAAATCGGTGCGTTCCTCTTCGGGAACATCAACCCTGCTCATGGCTGCTAATTGTAACCGGGTAATCATCATGGCACCCAGGAGAGCCGAATTATTCTCTCCGATTCTTCCTTTAGCCAAATTGAAAAGTAAAATTTTCTTTGAGTCCATTATTTCACGGAGGTTCATAGTACTCTTAGGCTGACCAACAATATTTCTGATTATGGAGCTTGATAAAAACTGTCCTACTTTATTCTGGATGGGAGCGATGGCTTCATTTCGAAAACGTTCGTTATATGAGGCATATTCGTCAACCCAAAAGCTTTTAACGATTGGATCGGTTATATGGTCGATGACTTTGCGGCGATATTTTTTATCAACTAATATTCGAGATATCCCGAGCATGGTCGATCCTGGGTACTCTAATAATGCTAGAATACAATTATTCAGAATATACTCCATCCGGGCGCTCCAGACCCCTTCCCAAATTTTAGTAAAGACACCCATCAGCCCTGAAGCGACTAAGTGGCGTTCATTGGGGTTAACGTTTTCCAGCACATTGAATCCTATAGGGAAATCCATATCCGCCGGATCAAAGTAAACCACATCGTTGATCCTATACGAAGGGATGTAATCCAGAACTTTTTCTACTAGGTCGCCATGAGGGTCAACCAGTGCCACTCCTTTGCCGGAACGAATGTCCGAGATTACCATGTTTTCTATGACAGTAGTTTTACCCATTCCAGTTTTGCCAATTAGATACATGTGGCGCCTTCGGTCATCATACTTAATGCCAAATTGCCTGTCATGATTACGGAAGTTTGTTTTAGCAAACAAGGTAATATTATTTTCTTGGTCGGTAGTCATTTCGCTAGCTGGTTGGTAAATTTATTGGTGGTGCATTTTTAGAATTAGTGGCCTCTGATTTCCGTGGAGATAAAAGTGAAGTTTCTACAGGCAGCGCTGCCGGTGGTTGAGCTTTTTTGGCATCGACTGATTGTACTGAGGCAATGCCGACTTCAGATACAGGAAAATGCCAGATAGTTGCTAATTCTTCAATATTGAAGATAGAGCCCTTACGCCCCCTTTTCATGCCCCTATCACGATAAGCCCATAGCAACCTACGTTTTCTGGCAAGTAGCCTGCGCTTAGTAAAAAAATAATTAATTTTTGTCTGAACTTTCTTGTTAATTGAAAAGGAATTACCGGTTTGCGAGCTAAATTGTGCAAACGCCCCATTGACAGCATAGGCCCCCCTCCCCGTATTCATGACCTTCTTCTTGGCGGCGTAAATAAATCGAACTTTTGTCATAAACCCCAATTTTTCAATTTTAATCCCTATTGATTCCACTACTCCTCTTTCCAGTGGTGATAAATGTTGCATCTGGCTGGGCCATTCTCGTTCAACTTTTTTTTTATTTGCAGACTCCATTTCCGTAGGAGGTACAATAGACGCCGTGAAAGATTCACCCAGACCTCGGCCTACTTCGCGTGGAAAATACATCCAATCAATGCTGGATTTTTCTGATTTTTTTCCAATTAACTTATTAATTAAGCGAACTCCTTCTTCCTTCCACTTATCTTTTTCTGGTGAAATTATTATTTGAATCCAAATATGTTCTCCTGGGCCCAGTCGGCTCATAGTTTCCATAAGAGAAGCCATGGGATCCATTAATTTTTGCGATAAACTGTGTTCAAAAAAAGGGTAAGTTTTTATGGGGTAGGCTTGATTTTTTGTCATTTTATACTGCGTCCCCCAAAGATCCCATTCTGGGTGAGGAAATTCTAGCGGCTTAGGAATCAGATCAATATAGTCATCAACTTCGGTAATCTCAGCTTCTGGGTATTGTGCATATATTGCTGCCTCTACCAAATCCCTAAACTTAATTGGTGCTCTTATCAAAAATTGGATGAATCCTTCTAAACTTACAATCTCCAGACTAATACTGGGCTGGGTATACCCTTTTAGATATTTATCTTTTAGGTTGCCGCTTTTTCTAATCCCATACAGGTGGGCAAAAATATGTTCTACTGCCTTGGGCGATTGTTCGTTCATTTTTGGCACATCGATCGCCAGTAGTACGTATTCTAAATTATCACTATACCTATTTCTAATGAATTCCACCCGGGCGATCCAGGCTCCCCAAATAAAGACAAATATAAAGACCACCCAACCGCCACTGGTAAACAATAAAAGCATGACGCCAAAGGGGTTGCTAGCGCTTGGTAGTGATTCAAATAATAATACTAGATCAAAAGTAAAAAAATCCATAAATTTCAGATGGGGTTTTATGCTAAATCGTAATTACCATCTGACAGCCTTTTAAATTTTGTTTTATCGGTTAGGGCGAGATGGATGGTATTCTTTTTTACGATCCTTTGGTTTAGAACCTCCCTGACTAAACCATCGCGAGACATAGGGCCCTCATTCTTTTTTATAATATCTAAAAGTACCTTAGCTACCACTCCCGGTTTATACCCCCACTCTTTGAGGGCGTAGATTCCCCTACCCACGAGAACATACTGTGAGTTGAGTATCAATTCATTGTGGACCGTAGGAGGATATGCCTTCCTGTCATCAAATTTCGTCTGATTTATTTTGTCCGCAATTTCGGTGAAGTGCATGGGTTTTTCGTGCTTTTTTAAAACTAGGAAAATTTTGTCATTCATTCTTTTAGGCACAATACTTCCCCACTCCGACAATCCATACTCATCAAATGGATTTCTTGAAATTTGCTGGCTGACCTCTATATAAGAAATAATAGTGTTGTCACTGAGCTGCTGTTGATTATTTTGATAGAACTCAGTCTTTGATATCTTTTCAATTATATCAGTGATTGGTGAAGGCTTGCCATTGCTTTTAATAATCTCTAGGGCCGAGGCAATAGTTTCTTCGAGCAAATGTAATGGTGCATGTGTTGTTCGCCACGATTGCTTAAATTGATCTGTTGGCTTTATGGGTTTAAATTTTGTGTTTAGTAATTCGGAAATTATAAAAATTATATTTTGCCTATTTACTGCATTGTCGCCCACCACCTGTAGTAATTCAGCAAGCATTGAATCTTCACACATAATACTACCCTGCTGCTCAAGTACGGATAATAAGGTCGATTCTATCACGTTGACCGTACTACCGAAATTTTTTGAGTTCTTTATTTTGGCAATGGCTGTGTTTTCAATTTGGCGGACTCTTTCCCTGGTAACACTATACGTATTACCAATTTCTTCGAGCGTTTCTTTAGATTTACCAGCGAGTCCAAATCTTCTTCTTAGCACATCTTCTTCTCTGGAAGTTAAATTTTTGAACAAGGTCGAAACTACTTCAGCGGGGTTGAACTGCTCAATCTCCGTAGTTTTTTTACTTGTTATTACTCTGTCTAGTATTGAATTTTGATCATCCATAGACTTAAATTCAAACCTCTAACTTAGTACTTCAAGCTGAATTTAATATTAATTAAGCATGTTTAGTATAGCATACTTGAGTAATAATGTCAAGTTGCATTACATATTTAGACAAATTTCACCAGATTTGGCAAACAAAAAAACATCTTAAGCTAATCATAAGATGATTGTTTATGAGCTATGATCGGTTAGTAATATTTTTCCAAAAAACTAAAAACGGACTAGCTATGAAAATCGAAGAGTAGGTACCTACCGCTATACCAATAATTAGGGCCAGGATGAAATATCGGATTGATTCCCCACCGAAAAGATAAAGAGCAAATAATACCAATAAAGTTGTTAATGATGTGTTTAAAGATCTTATTATAGTTTGATTAACGCTGATATTGACAACTTCTTCAAATGTATCTGTCACGTTTAATTTAAGTTGTTCTCTTACTCGATCATAAACAACAATAGTATCATGGACTGAAAACCCTAACACCGTTAGTAATGCTGTAATGAACAGAGTGTCCACCTCGACATTTAAGAAATAACCTAAGAAGGAAAATACTCCTACCACGATAATTATGTCATGAAACAAGGCGGCTAGCGCGCCAAGACCATACACCCATGATTTGACTGAACTGCTTCCAGTTTTTCGAAACGCTATTGATATGTATAGGATAATAAAAAACAAAACCGAGGCGATAGCTATTAGAGCTTTTTCTCTTAGCTCCCTACCAATAGTCGGCCCAATCGATTCAAAGCTTCTCTCCTCAACCTGGCCAAAATTTTCTCTGAGGCTGGCTAATATCGTAAGGTAAGTTTCGTTATCAATTTCTTTGATCCTGATAGTCATTTCGCTGTCTCCCAGGGGTTGTGCCTTGACTGCGCCAACATCGAACTCAGATAGAGAATCAGCTACTGCTTGTGATGACGGTCTCTCGTCTGCAAAGCCAACTTGAATCAAACTACCGCCTGTAAAATCAATGCCCAGCTTCAAACCGGAAATAGAAAACATGATAATGCTGGGGATAATAAACGTGGCAGAAACTACTAACCAGATTTTTCTCTTTTGGATTATATTATACATATATTAGACTATTTTGACTTTAGGGAATGTGGCAGGAACCATTTCAGTCTCCTTTCAAACCAATCCGTAGCTATTAAACGGAGTAAAGTTCTAGAAACAGTAATGGCAGAGAACATACTGATCAATACCCCAATTCCTAGAGTAATGGCAAAGCCTTTAACCACGCTAGAACCTATCCAAGCTAAAATAATAGTGGTAATGAGTGTGGAAATATTTGAATCGCGTATTGAAGGCCAGGCCCTCTTAAAACCAGTGTCTATGGCCAGTCGCAAATTTTTTCCGTCATGTAATTCTTCTTTTGTCCGCTCAAAAATTAGGACATTAGCATCTACAGCCATACCAATAGATAAAATAAACCCACCGACTCCGGCTAGAGTCATGGTGACTGGTACTAGTTTGAATATGGCCAAGACAAAAAGTGCATATATTATTAAAGCAATCACCGATATCAGACCGGGTAGCCGGTAATATACAATCATGAAAATGGCCACTAAGACTAAACCAATAATTCCGGCTACTAGACTTTTTTCTACTGATGAGGCGCCCAAAGTTGCTCCAATATTTTGTTGGGAAACTAAAGTAATAGGTACCGGCAATGCCCCGGCATTCAGCCTTTGAACTAATAGCTTAGCTTCGTCCAAAGAAAAATTACCAGTGATTACGGCACTGCCGCTGGTAATAGCTTGATTGACCCTAGGTATAGATATAGGACTCCCATCAAGGTAGATCCCAACAGTATTTCCAATATTTCTCTGGGTGATTTCTTCAAATAAATCACTTCCCTCGTCGTCGAATTCTAAACTGACTTGGGGTTCATTGGTGGTAGGATCAAATGTCACTGATGCGCGATCTAAATGTTTTCCTGATAAACCGGTATTAATAAAATTCACCGTTCCTTCGGTAGACTGTTTCGTGAATAATATATGACTAGCCCGCGCCCGATCTTCTTCAACGCCAGTTTTCTTGATGATATGATAGCCGAATGGTGACTCTACCAACTCGGAATAAATTTCATCTACTTCTAGTTTATCAAATACCACATCACCGAATTCATCAGGCACCATCTGATCCCTCGTAAAAAAATCCAAATCTCCCCCTTTTTTTTCGTCAGTTTGTGGATCAACGTTGCCAGGATCCTCGGTATTTTCATCCGCTAGTAACGCAAAATCAGCATCCTCAGTCAAAGCAAGTTGTAAGATAGCCTCAGCTTTTTTCTTGGATTCTTCGTTTAAGGCCTTAATGGCATTTAATTCCTCCTCAGCTAATTCTTCAGGTTTTTGTTCCCTAAATTCGAGCAAAGGGGTTTCACCTATCAAATCGATTGCTTGGTTAACGTCTTGGATTCCCGCTAACTCAACTATTACTCTCCATTGTTCTCCGCTCTTATTCGTCTGAACAAGGGGCTCAGTAACTCCCAGGGTGTTGACCCGTCGCTCAATGACGTCACGAACTCCTTCTAGAGCCGATTCCTTGTCCGAAAAAGAGATTTCAGAAGTATCAGCATCGTATACCAAATGGGTGCCACCCTGAAGATCAAGACCCAGATGGACTTTTAATTCTTTATAATAATTACCAATTCTAATATCTGGACCTTTTGGATAATCTACAATCACAGCTAATACCGTCAAAATCATAATACCAGCGAAGGTAAGCCAAACTTTTTTACGGATTGTCATAACTAAATTAAAAACTACTAACTATACTATTTTGTATGTCATTATAGCAAAGCAAAATCACCTTGGCTAGTTACTCTAACCAGAGTATTGAACCCTGTAGATCACCCCTGCTTTATCGTCTGATATATATATGATTCCATCTGGCTGAACCAGGATGTCGACTGGACGACCCAAGGATCTTTGGTCATCGGTCAGCCAGCCACTTATGAAATCTTCTTCATCAATATAATTACCTTGATTGTCAAGAATATAACGGTATATTTTGTAACCGGTTGGAGTAGTTCTGTTCCAGGATCCATGAAAGGCAACTAGTAAATTACCTTGATACTCTTCCGGCCAGCCCTTTTCGGGTATAAATGACAGTCCCAGTGGTGCCGAATGAGCCTGGATGTCAATAAATGAGCCTAAGGCTGTTTGGCAAACCTGCCTTCCTTTTTCTGTATCATCAAAATCAGCATCTACTACACTTTTTCCATAGCAATACGGCCAGCCGTACTCACCCCCGTCACTGATAATATTTATCTCATCGGGTGGTATATCATCGCCTAATCGATCCCGTCCGTTTTCAGTCACCCAAATTTTATTTGTAACTGGATGGGAGGTCATAAACACAGCATTCCTTAAGCCAGTGGCGAATTGGCGGACATCATTATCTTCGTCTACGTCAACAACTAATACGCTAGCTCGTCTTTCATCTTTTTCCTTGCATACATTACATGACGAACCTATGGAAATTAAAAGTTTGCTGCCGTTTGGCGAAGGCATGAAAATTAACGTTCTAGTCTGATGATTACCACCGCTGGGGAGATCCATAATTTCCACCCTATTCACGGCCAATAAGTTGGCTGGGTCATAATCGTATACTGAAAGCATGTCTGTTTCCGCGACGTATAATTTACATGAGGATAGGCAGCGCATCGCCATACCATGTGGACTATTTAGATCACTTAAAATTACTTGTGGGCCATCAGATACTCTGTCGCCATCATTATCAGGTAAACCTACAATGGTATTGGCTCCGGTATCGCTAACCAAAAGAGTGCCCTTGGGATCAATCAAGAGTACGCGCGGTTTAGATAAATCCTTGGCAAATATTGATATACTAAAGTTATCAGGCAAACTAAGAGGATAACTCGTTTTATTAACAAGAGAGGTATCGTCGTCAGCAATCGCAGCACTACCATCGTTACTGCTCTCAATGAGTTCGCTGATATCCTCGGGCGGTGGTAGCAAAGAAGGCTTAATGCCTTGTAAATTATTCCTATAAAAATCACCACCCCAAATAATAGCACTTATGACAGATAAAATTACAACTACTAATAAAATTATTTTAATCAAAACTTTCCACTTAAATGGTAATTAAATATATTCAGGTAATCTAGTATGTGACGATTAATAAGAAAATTTTTCCGCACGTGCTCTTTACCGTTAGAACCAAGTCTGTTGCGTATTTTTTTGTTTCTCAATTTAGGAGTTAAAGATATCGAATCCCCTTGGAAAGCATCATGAAAGACCTTGTATCCTCCACTCAGTTTTTATACGGAGTGAATTCAGCAAAAGGACCATACTATTTAATATCTCGGCCACCCCACCCCCCGACGGGGTCGAATTAACCATTATAACGTGCTTGTTTTGTAATGGCCGTGCGGCTCTCCTTATTTTAGCAATTACCTCAGAGCCAACGAATGATTTATAGTCATCAATTGAACGGTGAATAATTGACATTTTTATTTTGCTATTTCTATAGTCTGAGTAGGGAAAGCCATAGTAATTCCTTCTTTTTCAAATATGGATTTTATTTCAAAATTAATAGATTGCTGAACGTTCATGTACTTCTGAAAATCTGAGGACTTGATGAAGTAAACTATTTCGAAATTCAGTGAAAAATCTCCAAATTCCTTGAAGTGGACACGATCAAATCGTGCGCCTTCTGTCGATTCGATTATCTTCTTTATCATCTCCGGTACTTTTTTTAATTTCTCAGTAGACGTGTCGTAAGTCAAGCCAATAGAAAAATTAATTCTGCGCTCATTCATTTTTTTGAAATTTTGTATTTGAGCGTTGGTTAACTCCTGATTGGATATCACTAACTCCTCACCTTGGAGAGCTTTAAGTCTGGTAGTTTTGATACCTATCTTTTCGACGGTCCCTTTCTTGTCACCAACGACGATAAAGTCACCAACGCTAAAAGGCTTATCAAAATAAATTGCAAAAGAACTGAATAAATCGCTTAAAATATTTTGCATAGCTAAAGCAATTGCGATACCACCCACTCCTAGTCCGGCTACCAAGGAAGTGACATTGATGCCCAAGTTAGATAAAATAAGAATAAATCCGATACTCCAAAGAATAATTTTCGAGATTAAAGAAACTGCTTTCACGGCTGACTGTGTCCCCGCGTTCCCTTCATCATGAAATTTTGACTTGAACAGATAGTCAATTAATATCTGTACTGCTTTGATTGATAGAAAGATTACCCAAGCTATCAGCAAAGAACTAATGACTTTAACGGCTGCGTCAGGAAAGGTCAGTGTTCTAAAGGCCAAATAGAAAGCAAAGAAAATAAAAAAGGGAGGCTTGATAGTTTTAAATATTTCAATGGCCGTGTCGTCTATATCCGTTTTAGTTTCACCCGCTAATTTCCCAAGCCTATATATGGCGATGCTCTGAAAAACTTTAAAAATAATTATTAACACTAACAGTAGAATAGCTGCCATTAGAAAATCTTTATACGAATTTTCCAGCAGGGTTTTTGACCAAAAAATATTGGTAAACAGATTATCAAACATAATTATATTTTAATTATTATTCCCATTTAAACGTTTCTTGAACCACCAGTGCCTTTTTTCAATGTATACAATTCTCCACCAATGAAATCCTACCATCACTCCCCCAACTGCTCCGATGGCTAGTAAACCATATTGGATATATGGGGGCAAAGCGCAGCTGCCTACTCCTAAATGCTTATACCACTTAGTTACATCAGTGCTATTTATATATGAAATCTCTATAGCAGCATGGAAAATGTAGCTGATCATGATTCCCAGCAGGGAAGAAAGGCTGATATATATCATTTTTTTTACCCGCATATGATATACATTATACACGATGTATGGAATATTAAAAAATCTATATTGAGCATGCTAGCATTGATCTTTCCTTGGTAGGTGTTATAATAATTCTAATAAAAAATTACTGACAAAATTAATGAACGGTGAATCATTTATAATGCGGTGGTCTAAATTCTTCATAACGAGATATCGGATAAGTATCTTAGTGCTAATCGCTATACTATTCGCGGGGATATGGGGAATAACCAATAATCAACGACAGGACTTCCCAACTATCCCACTCAATTTTGTAGTGGTTACTGCTACTTTCCCCGGGGCATCTCCCGCTGACGTAGAGAGAGAAGTCATAATTCCCATTGAGCAATCAGCCAATACACTCGATGAGGTTGACTATGTAAAATCAAGATCACAAAACGGTTTTGGCTTGGTTGAGGTTTTTGTAAAAGATGTAAATGACACGGATAAAGTCGCCACAAAATTAAATAATGAGCTAAATAAAATAGGACTGCCTAACGATGCTGATGTAGAAATAAAAACAGTAGATGCAACCGGCCCCTCAATTGCGCTGGGAATAATAGGAAATAATGGCCAAAGTACTTCCGAATTGATTCAATATGCGGGAGAAATTAAAACCCGCTTAGAGCTATCCTCGCCCGATTTAAAACGCATAGAGATATCTCCCAGCAATGAATTTGAGATTAAGATTACCTTAGACAATTCCCAACTAGCGGCAAAGAATCTATCATATGATTCTATCAAAAGCACTATTCAATCACAGGTACTATCTTTACCAGGAGGAACGGTGGAAACTTCAGATGGCAGAAAAGAATCAATCACCGTAAACTCACCAGTCCAAAACCTTGAAGACTTAAATGATTTGATAATCGGCAGAGTTAAACTCTCAGATATCGCTGAGATTGAAAGAGTTCCAAAAAATATTGACTCTGTTCAATATGTCGGGTATGTAAAAGACGGTACCCCTTTTTCTAAGGAATCGGTTTACCTTCTCATCTTCAAAAATGACGATGGTGACATAATAAATATGTCGGACGATATTCACGCAGAAATTGAAAATATCAAAAATTCTGGAATTATACCAAATGATATTGACATCGTGACCGGATTTGATCTCGCCCCATTTATTGACGATCAAATAAATAGCCTGCTGAATAATGGCTACTTAGGCCTAATACTAATTCTGGTCGTTTTACTTTTTTTCATAAATTTGAGAACTGCCATCGTGGTAGCCTTAGTAATTCCCATAGTATTGCTTATTGGACTGTTTGCCATGGCTCTACTAAATTTCACAATAAATACTCTGACCCTGTTTGCTATGATTTTAACGCTAGGGATTTTAGTTGATAACGCCATTGTCATAGCCGAAGGGATGGTCCATGAACTAGAGAGGGGCGCCAACAAAAAAACCGCGGCCCTGCTCTCTATCAAAAAGTTTGGGCCGGCAGTGACGGCAGCCACCCTTACCACGATCGTGGTATTTATTCCTTTCGCAAATATAGGAGGGATTATTGGAGATTTTTTGAAATTCATACCTTATACGGTGATGATCCTCATTGCCGCATCATATTTAGTGGCTATTTCTATTACGCCGCTCATGGGTAGATGGATTCTGAAAGAACAAACCTACCAAGAAAGGAGAGATACAAAACTAAAGAGATGGCAAAAACTATTAGTCTTGCCAGCCATAGTACATTTCGGTCAAAATTTAATAGACCGACTGGCTAATGCCTACCGATCCTTCATGCAGAGAGTTTATCAAAGGACTCAGTACAAGGTGATTATACTTCTGATCGTTACAATTTTATTTGGTATCAGTTTTGGATATTTCGCTCCACGATTAGAATTTGAACAGTTCCCATCTAATGACGGAGATACCATGACAATAAATATTACTTTCCCCGCCGGAACAACATACGATGAAAAAAAAGATGTGTTTGTCAAGGTCCAGGACGAGGCTATTAAACTCCCCCATTTTCAGAACTTTTACACTTTCGGAGATACGATCTTTTCTTCGTTCACTCAACCAAAGCTAAGAGAAGATAAAAAAACAATTTACGACATAGCAGACGAATATAAGGTAGGCCTTAACAAAATTAGAAGTGAGATTTCAGATGATATTGAAATTTCCGCTCAAGCCGCTTCTGCTGGCCCTCCTACAGACCAGTTTGCTTTGGTCGTAAACTTCTTGGATAATGATCGTGGATCATTGATGGAGGCTACTGCGGATCTAGAAAAATTCTTAGCTAGCGATGGGGATATCAAAAATATCGTCAATAGCTCCGAAGAGTCTTTAGTTAATTCTATTGAAGTAAACCTAAATCAGGAAAAATTAGCTAAGAGAAATGTAAATTCGCTGGCTGCTGCTGGGACGGTAAATGCCATATTCGCCCCACAAAAAATTGGCTCTCTAACCTCCGGCGAAGACGGGTTATCTGATGACTTAATTTTAAGCTTTTCTTTAGAATCAACCAATTCGATCGACGATCTAAATAACCTAACTGTCACCTCAGCTACCGGACGCCAAATAAAATTATCCGACATAGCAGAGATAGAAAGTGTAAGAAGCCCCATTAGCATAAAAAGGCTGGATAACCGAAGGGTCGCTAGCCTCAGTATCGAACTAGAAGAGGACGCTGACCCGATTGCCCTTGATCAAAAAGTAAGAGACTATTTATCAGAAGAAAAATTAGTCGAGCTAGGCCTGTCTAAGGATGCAGTCACTTTCGGAGGCGAATTCTCAGTGTTTGAAACTGACTTTAGTAAACTGCAAATTGTTTTCGTCCTGGCTATGTTAGGAGTCTACCTAATTCTGGTATGGCAATTCTATTCATATATGCAGCCATTATTAATCATGTTCGCTATACCCTTAGCACTGATTGGCGTGTTTCCCGGATTATTATTCGTAGGTAGTACCCTCAACATGATTTCAGGTTTAGGGGTTATTGCTTTGGTAGGCGTGGTAGTAAACGACGCCATAGTACTAATTTCAACATTCAATCGATACCGGATTGAATATCCTGACGAGATTATTTCTGAAACACTTGTCCGCACTGGTCACTCGCGCTTCAAACCAATTTTTTCCACCTCGATAACGACCATTGGTGGCATACTACCGCTTACTCTACTTGACCCTTTCTGGACTGGTCTGGGGACTAGTATCATAGCCGGTTTAATATTTTCAACGATAGGCACCCTCGTTGCCATCCCCATACTTTATTCAATCAGTATTTCTCTCCGGACTTATATCAAAAATAAATTCTCCAGCTCTAAAACCTAAATAAAAAAAGAGGCACCATGGCGCCTCTTTCTACAGTTTAAATTACTCTTTATTGCTCGATGATTACTGTAGTTCCCACTTCCGCCCAGTTATAAAGCCACTCAGCATTTGTATAATGGATGTTTATACAACCATGGCTTTTTGGCCTACCAAAATCATTGTGCCAATAAGCACCATGCAACAAATAAGCACCATCATAACGGAGATTCCACAAAGTATTAGGAAAATAATAATCTTCACCTTGGTATAAATGTGAGTATAATTTCTGCTGAACTGCAAAGGTCCCCACGTTAGTCGGCGTGCCTGATAAACCCGATGATATTAGAAAAGTTTTAACCATCCGGCCATAATCATACACATAGATTCTTTGCTCTGATAAATCAACTAAAACGTACTTTGGCAGGTCTACCCTGCCTTCGGCTAACCAAGCTGCTGGAGCACTAATAATTTCATCAACTCCGTCCCCATCTAGGTCCGCCGATGCTATATTGACGCCTCCCCGAAAATCCTGCTCATACGCAAAGAAATTGTTAGACAGTGCTTGGCCATGTCCCTCGAAAGCCCTTATCTGCGGTCCGCCTCCCGCCCCAGCTGCGGTGATTATTTCATCAAATCCGTCTCCATCTATGTCACCGGAGGATATTTGGACGCCACCTTTGAAACTTTCATCATAGGCCAAAAAATGTCCTAATAGAGTTTCCTGACCATTCTTTTTTATAACTTTAACCCAAGGAGAACCAGAAGTTTGAACGCTGACCACTAGCTCATCATCATCCCCCCCATCCACATTGGCCGTAGCTACATTAATGCCACCTCGGAAATCTTTATGGAAAGGGAAAAAATTTACCAGTTCCTTTCCATAATTATCGAATACACGTACATGCGGTCCGCCTCCCGCCCCAGCACCGGTTACTATTTCGTTTTTCCCATCACCATCTAAATCACCAATAGCAATACTGACACCTCCTCTAAATTTTTCGTCATAAGCAAAGAAGCCAGGCGTGAACTGTATCTCGCCAGCGACATTAAATATCCTGATGTGTGGTGCTCCACCAATCCGGGGGGCAGTAATAATTTCAGCAATACCATCATTATTTAGGTCACCTACCGCGATATTTATCCCCACACGCATATTAGTCTCGTAAGCTAGGAAACTATTTATCTCACTGCCATCTGCCCTTAGTATTTTAATTATCGGGTCAGCACCAGGCCCTGGTGCCACAATAATCTCAGGGACTCCATCACTACCGACATCTGCAGTATATATCTGTACTCCACCCTGAAAATTTTTATCAAACGCCTCAAACGAATCAATTTGAGTGTTACCGGAAAATATCCTAACTTCTGGGTTACGCGAAAAAGCCGCATTGGTAGTACGCGGCACTAAGAATAATGCTCCGATGGCAGTGATGAACATTATACTAATGAAAGTAACTATCACCCTTTGCCGATCCATATAATTTTTATTTTTTGTTTTTTTTAACCTTCCTGAATGTAGTATAGCAGATTCTCAGGATTTTGTAAAGACTAAGTTATTCTATTCGTAATAGTACTAATCAGGTCATTACACGATAACATGCCATTAATTTCGTCAGTCGAAATAAAAGTTTTAATTCTGTCTTCCTTATTACTTAATATTGTTGGGGTGTCTGATTTTATATCTGGATATTTTTTTCTGAACTCATCCTGGTAAAAATATTTAACATTGATTGATAATTTTTGTACCAATCCCTCCCACTCCTTTTTCATAAAAAAACTATCATGAGTTATTTTATACAGATTACATTTATAAGTCTGTGGTGACTTTATAAGTTGAAAAAAATCAATAGCCTGCGCCATAGGGCTACTATTGCTATTATAAACAAAGATTAAATTAGTTTGATTTGACATAGACGAATATTACACTCTCCATATAAAACCGGTCAAACGATTACTGTAATCGAAATCATCTTAATTTTCGCGCAGCAATTTTCTATCATGCTTCTTCCAATTATTCATCATTATCTGGTCAACAACCCCTTCCTTCAAGAGGGAGGCTAAATGCATACCACCAAGAAAATGGGGCATGATCACGTAATCAGCACCAGCACTGTACAATTGCCTAGCTTCAAAATTCGTATAGGCAGTCACAATGACAACAGGCATATGCTTCTGAGACATCTTCATTGCCCGGAAACGATCTAGTAGCATTAAATTGTCATCAATATCAGGAATAGTTGATATAAATATATGGGCTTGTTCTAAATGGACTTGCTCTTGGATATCAATTTCGGTAATGTCCCCATATAGTACTTTATATTTCTTCTTCCTTAATTTTTTTACAATCTCTGGGTCATACTCGACTACGACTAATTTTTGTTTCTCTATAGATCTCAGCAAATGTGCACCTAATCTATTTGCGCCAGCTAGTATTATGGGACCCTTGGTGTTCGGTGGCAGCGGTATTTCCTCTTGCGGGTTCTTCTTTTCAAAAATATTTAAAATATTTTTTATTTTCATGAATATTTTGTGGCTGTTTAGGATCATATACGTTGAGACAGTAATGGTAATAACGCCTATCAGGGTAACTAATGACACTTCTGATTTACTTACGTGTCCTTGAGCTAGGCCCATAGCCATCAAAATAAGACCAAATTCAGAAATTTGTGCCACTGTAATGCTAGCATAAAAATTTGTTTTTTTTCTGAAACCCAAAAATCCCATTAAAATCAAAACTATAAGAGGATTCCCGACTAGGACAAATAAAGATAATATAATCGCCGGCGTTATTATGTCTCCTATATTACTAAGAACTAAGGATGAACCCAGGACCACGAAAAATATCACGATAAAAAAGTCCCTAAGCGGCCTTAATTGAGATTCAATTTGATATTGCTCGATAGACTTGGCTAAAGATATCCCTGCTAGAAATCCACCAATTTCAACTGACAAGCCAATGAACTCACTGGAAACAAAAAGGCTGACCCCAAAGGCCCAGGCAATACTCGTTATGAAAACTAGCTCTGGGGTACGGGCCAACTTGGCAAAAATCCAAGGAAAAACTTTATGAGATAGCCAGATGGTCCCGCCAAATAAAATTAAACTTTTCGTGATAGTTGGAAAAAGAGACTGAAGTTGCAATGAGTCTGTTCCCGGCTCAAATCCACCCAAAAACATAATAACAAATATGGCCACCACATCCTGAACAATCAAAAATCCTATGACTATTCTCCCGTATAAACTTTGTAGATCCCTTTTCTGAGTTAATAGCTTAATAACTATAATGGTACTGGAAAAAGTCAGGGCAAAAGCGATATAAACAGATGGTAAAGTTGCAAAGCCGAGCCATCGAACCATAGCAAAGCCAATTATGGCTGTAAAAGCGATTTGTCCTGTGCCCGCAATTAATGCAGCTTTACCTACGATTTTTAGATTATCAAGTTTAATTTGAAGACCTACTATAAATAGCAATAGAGTTATTCCCAAAGTAGCCATTACATCGAAAATCTCCAAACTGCCAGATTGCAGTATATTAAAAGAACCAACAATAACTCCAGCTGCTAAATAAGCAACTATAGTCGGCTGACGTAACATCCTAGCAACAATCCCTAGTACTGCTGCCAAGACTATCACTATAGTAAATTCCGAAAATAATGGGGTCATCTTAACACTGAGTAATAGAATTCAATCATCAATATTTTTTGAAAAAATTTGATACTATTCCTAAATCCTAACAAAAAAGCTAATAAAAATAACCCAGTAAACAACAAATGAAGTTAAGGCCAAAGTATTTAGCCTGATCAATTGCTGGTAATCAATATTTTTAAAACTCTTGAAAATTAATTGCCATAGGACAAAAAGTGTCACGCCAACAATATATAAAGACATTACTACAGTTAAGGCGAAAGCTATCATTTCAGCTAAGCGCCCTCCATCTGTAAAAAAAGATGATACATAAAAAGGATCGGACCATCGATCTAATATTTCCGCTAAGAAAATTGCTTGGAAATATAACAGCCCCCACAAAACAATCATGATTAACCAGTGCTCCAATAATTCCCGAACTGAAATTATTTTTTGCGGTTCTCCAATTGGTTCGATCGGCTGTTTAGTGTATACGGGAACTTCCTGATCTTGTGCCATAAAATATAAAAATATTAATTACAGTTTTTTAATATGGTGTTCCTTTTAGTCTTTGCGTCAACAAGGCTTCAGTATACCACTCTAGTCCATCAAAAAATCTGTCCACCCTTTTGGCGTATGATTGGTTCGTGAGATCCCCCGATTCAGAAAATACTTCCTCCACCTTACTGATGGGTAAGGCTATTGGAGTGGGGGTCATGCCCAATTCTACGGCAATGAGCCTTATCTGTTCAACAGCCCTTACCCCGCCAAAGTCTCCAACTGAATAACCAACGATGCCGGCTGGTTTGAAAAAATATTCTTTCTGAAAATGATCAAGTAAATTTTTCATAACTCCAGAAATGCTGTGATTATATTCAGGCGTTACTAAAATAAATCCATCTGCTTTTTCAAGCTGTTCATGAATTCTTTCCATATTTTTCGGGACATCACTTTTATACTCTTTATGCATCTTATCCAAAAAAGCTAAAGGCGTCTCTCGGGGATCGACAAACTCAATGTCATGCCCCCTGGTCTTGGCAACAGTTTCTAGCCAACGAGCTACTTTAATTCCCTGCCGATTGTGCCTGACTGATCCGACGATAATTGCAAATGTAAACTTTTTCGCCATGTTTCTTTTGCTAGCAGATGCCTAAGCAAATGCAAGTATTAGTTGTTTTATTACAGCTGGATACCAAACACTCATCTGCCACACAGACCCCGGTACAATCACTCGAATTGCTACAGGTGATATTTGTCGGGCCAGGATCTATAATAGGGACCCTGTCACTAACAAAATTTGAATCTACGCTAATAATATTAGTATCCTCTTGCATCACATTATACAGTACTATGGACACTACCGCCACTAAAATTATCAGGATAAACGTAAAGTAAAATATTTTTATTTTTTTCGTCATCTAGTTTATTTTACCATCTTTTACTGAATTAAAAAAACACCCAACTTAGAGTTAGGTGTTTACTGTAAAAAATAAGTATAGGTGGGGAGCTGGCACGCTTCCCCACCTATAAGTGATCTTCTTCATGAGGAGTCAATTATAGCCTTGTAATAATTGCTCTTCACCGAACAATCCAATGGTTCGGTCGTTAATATCATTCCACACCTTCTTTCCGGTGTACAGGTTTAACGGTTATTAATTCACTGCGCTGCCTTTCCTTAAGGTAGAGCTTTAACAGTGAAATTACGGTTTCAGAATTAATCAAGTGGTGTACGATTATTGAGACCATCGCTCCGGCATAGGCAACTATGATCCAGATCAAAGTTTCAATCAGTCGTCCCGGAACTAAATAGTAACCAGAGGTAAACCATTCAATAATGAACATTACCCCGGTAACAACAAACCACAAGACGAGATAAATTTCGCCTTTTCGTTTCTTCCATTTAATATCCAGCCACCTATCGGACTCTTTCTTTACTATGTACAGAATGAGCAGAAAGAAATATACAATTGGCATTCTATACGGTATGACGTATGAATCTAAGTGTATAAACTCTGCTACTGACATAGCTAGCTGAACGAGAGTCCAAATCGCTAGTAACGAATAAAGATAGCCTGTTTTAGACCATCTTTTTAGGCCGAAAAAAGTTAAGCATTTTCATCACTCCTTTCACAGTTTTTAGGCTGTGTTTCTAATTAAGTGCCATGGTGTTTCCACTGCATGCAAAAACACCGATGAGTGAAGAAGATCACCGTGTAAATGTGCCTTTTTTATTTTTGGTAATTACTGTAGATGAATTATAAGGCACATTCTAGTATATATTCATATCATATCACTGTCAAGTGAATGATTATTTACCTATTTGCCGTGGCATTTCTTAAATTTCTTACCCGATCCGCATGGGCAGGGATCATTCCTGCCAACTTTTTTCCCCTCTTTAGTCACTAGATTCCCAGCTACATTTTGTTTAGTATCCCCCACGGTAGGCTGTGCCGGGATCGAAGTTCTAGAGGTACTTTGAT
>JADFTK010000053.1 GCA_022560375.1 Patescibacteria group bacterium | reverse complement strand
TATGAGATCAAGTGCCCCTAAATCATGCTTGCAATACGGGCAATATGAACGGCCTCGCATAAATCCAATACCAACGTGCAGTCTATAAATTACCACGTTCAAAAAACTGCCTATCACTAATCCTAAAATTACCACTAAAACAAGATTCATATTGTATAGTATAGCAAAATTATAGCTTTATTAAAAAAGCTCTCACCCAGGAATCAGCCCAACTAAATAAATGAATTAATTAAATATATTATTTAATACCTGCCGGAGTTAGAGTATGGTTACCGGCCCGAAATGAATCATAATCTTTCTCTAGAGTAAAAGTAATCTGGTACCCGGCATCAGATGGTGTCTGACTAACCACATAACTATATTTTCCAGGGTCGCTAAACTTATTTATGGTAGGTAAATATTCTTTCAAATTACATTGGCTAACCAACATCCCCGCCTGGCTGCAACCGTCAGTTGCCGCTTGCCCGTAGCTGGCCGTGTCATTATACAAAAATTCAAAAGCCGCTTGGATCCTAGTAATATCTGACAATCTTTTGGCATCTCTGGCTTTTGATTTTTCTATATTAATCAGTACGAAACTCCCGCCGATTAATAAACCAAATACAATTATTAGTATAAGAATTGTGACAAGTGACGCACCTTTTTGATCGAATGAAAACATATGATTCATATTTTTTTATTAAGGCAAGGATGGGCAATTGGCTCCCTCACCGGAGACCCCGGTGGAATAGTAGAAAAACCATAACTTAGGCTCTCCCTCTTCCTGAAAACAAATTACATAGTTACGATGATTCACTGCGGTAGTTTCATTGGTGTCATACTGATAATATAATCCTCTAGCCTGGATATTAATCGGATCTTGAAGAGCCTTATTAATGAAGAGCGGATAAACAGGATTATTACTGTCCGAGAATATTGTTCCCCCTCCACCTTGAGTACTTATATCAGGACCATCTCCACCAGATGTTACAGGCATTGGATATCCTTTATAAGTATCCTTATACAACTCCAGGGCAGATAACAAGATGGAAAAATCAGAAAGGCGTGTGGCATCACGGGCTTTCTCTCTAGCCCCTACCAAGCTGGCGATGCCAATCGTAGCTAAAATACCAATAATCGCAATGACAACTAATAATTCTATGAGTGTAAAACCTTTGTCGTATTTTTTTATCTCCGACACCTGATGTAATACTAACTAATTAATACAACCATCTACTCAATCAGCATACATTATTGGGTAACTTCTTTCAATCTAGTCTGGGCTATTCCAAAATCCGGCTGCAATTTTAATGCTTTGCGAATATAAAATTCCGCTAAATTTTTATTATCCTGAGCTTGATAATTTTCACCTAATAATAAATAAAGGAAGGCCAGCTGGACATTCAAGCTGGGATTGCTGGTTTTGATGCCTATATAGTATTCACCTAAAATATTACGAATCGTACTCTCTACTTTATCATATTTCTCTTGTGTAAAATACAAAAATGCTAAATCGTAATAAATGTCCGGACGAAATACCGGGTTAAGCTCAATCGCCGCCAAATACTCGCTTTCAGCCTCATCATATTTCTCTTGGACAAAATACGCCCTGCCTAGAGTCCAGTGAGATAAATAATCTTGGGGATTACTTGCTAGGTGTTGTGACATTCGATTTTCCATCTTAGCAAGCACCCCCTCATCAAACATGCGGTAATATTTAGTGTGATCCCCAACTAGATTGACTAAAAATCTCGGATCAGGATCAAATTTGAGACCCTGCTCATACAATTCTAAACCTTCAGCTATTTTTAAATCCTTGATAGACTCCTCGGCCTGATCAAAGCTATACACGCCTAAAAATAAAGTTACCCCTCTGGATAGCAATAATACCAGCACTAGTATAGTCAAAACTTTAACTATTTTATTAAAATTAAATCTTTCATGGCTGGACAATGATCCATTAGTATGATCAGACTGGGAAGACCAAGCCAAAAGCATACCGCTACTTACCCAAAAAAGAATATAGACAGATGGAAACTGCCAGCCAAAATCAAATAGTGAATGGATGGCTGAACCGACTACACCGGCCAACAATCCCAGCAAAACATATTTTTTATTATTATCTGTTTCTCTTAAAACAACTTTAAAAGATTTCCTCAATAATAAATACAGGAATAAAACAAAAGCAGTGAACCCCAGTACACCCACTTCCGCGGCTGTTTGTAAATAATAATTATGAGCATACCGGGGCTGCTCTATGACAGTATGAGCATATCGAGAATAAACACTTTGAAAAGTATTAAAGCCACTGCCCATAAAAATATTATCTCTAATCATTTCCAAGCTTGATTGATTAAAGAATAGGCGCTGGCTAAAACTAGTAATAAACCCCTCACTAGTTATTGTTTTATGTATTTGAATCGCCTGAGAAATGTCGTTAGATTTTTGATAACGGAAAACTGTAATCACAGTAAAACTTATAAAAAATAACAGGAAAAAAATAATTACAATTTTTCGTCTGGAAAAGTTATTCTGAACGTATCGGGCAATAATAAAAAGGGGGATTATAATACTTACCCACGCGGTGTAAGAGTAGGTCAGAAAAAATGCTATCCCTATCAACAAAGACCCCATAAAATACAAAGGCCATATTTTTTTTCCACGAAATAATATTGAAAAAACTAACCCTAAAGGCAAACTGAATAGCAAATAACTGCCCAAGGCATTGGCATTAAAGGTTAAGCCTGTCGCTCGGGGCAGTGACTGGTTAACATACATCACCAGAGAAATTATGGCTACCAATACCCCCGTAAAAAATATTACCTTGGCCCCCAAATAAATTAAATTCCACTTACGAAATATGAGATATGATGAGATAAATATAGCTACATAGCTTAACAATAAAAATAGTTGGCTGAAACTATCATATTTGTCTGACGAAAAAAAGGAGGTAATAAGGACGATGACCAAAAATGTAATGAGATAAACAACAGGATTTTTAAATAATCTTTTGCCGGATGTAAAAAATAATTCGCCAGATGCAAAAATACGCCAGGTAAAAAATCCCACCAAAAAAGTTGCCACTAAAATTATCGCCTGGAGCCACTTGCTCCATTCCCCCGAAAAAAATGATGAGAGTAATAGTAAAAAAAATATGGTACCCACCACGATACGTTCACGAAAAATACTTTGATTAGGCATGCTGGTATCAGTCATCGTTCAAATAGAAAATTTCTTAATCCAGCTGTATAATTCCCCGCTGGACACGGTAGAGGCAGATCGTATTTTTTTACGCTGACTCAGGAGTCGAGGTAATGAAATTAATACGCTACCCGCTATTCTGAGAAATAATTTTAGTTCCTCAATAACTGACATCTGATAATCCTCATCCACTGATTTGGTATTACGTATGGCCAACGGCCATAATCTAACAGGAAAATTCTTAATGGCGGTAAAGATACGATTCCTGCCTGATTGATATCGTCTAAAATCATGAGAAATTAATTTGGTGGTGGCAGCCACTTTATGGTATACAATTGCCTTTGGTTCATAGACGATCTTCCAACCTGCTAAACGGGCTCGAATTGATAAATCTGTGTCCTCGACATAGGCAAAAAAATGACTATCAAAATACTCATCATCCAGAACAATCTCCTCTAGCATTTGGCGCCGATAGAGAGCAGCCCCAGCTCTGGCGCTGAAACACTCTTCAGTCTTATTATACTGGCCAATGTCTTCCTCACGATATCCACGAGTAACCGTCTTGAGGCTACCCGACATTAAAAAATCTCCAGCAGAATCAATTACATTACGCTGGTCAAAAAAAAGCATCTTACTGCTGACGGCTCCTATCTTTTCATCATTGGCCGCAGTCTCCATCAGATACTTTAGCCAATCAGGGTGTACCTCCGTATCATTATTAAGAGTTACAATATACTTAATATCCTGATTATGTAATGCTTGGCGAATACCAATATTATTTCCTTCGGCAAATCCATAATTTTTCCTATTCCGAATAATAGTGGCACTGGAAAATTTCGCTTCCACAAAATCGACTGACTTGTCAGATGAGCCGTTATCAACAAATACAACCTGGTACTTACTATAGGTTTGCTGATAAACGGAACGCAAGCATAAATCAAGGTGCTCACGCCCATTCCAATTAAGGATTATTACTGCGGTGTCAATCATGACAAATATTTATAAAAATTTCATGAAACTTTCGGTTACAGCAAACTACTTACAGAACAATTAAATTATAACAAAAGTACCACTAAACAAAAAGCGTCAATATTATTGAACGCTTTTTGCTTTTTTAACTTCTTCGAATTCGTAAGCTACCATTAAGCACAATCACCAGCGATAGCATCACCATCACCTGAAGTACCATCACCAGCAATCCAAAAATGTGGAGTTCCGGCGCTTGGTGACTCAAGTCTAGCGTAGAGTATAAAACCCGTATTTTCACCATTTCCAGGATCACAAGATTGATAAACATAACGGAATGTTAAACTGGATGCCGGATCTCCAATTGCTTTGCTAATATACTGATTACAGATTGGATTACCGCTAGTAACACACACATCAAACATAGAATCTGCTGTCGGGGTACCAGTGCCATCTATATCAGAAAATGCACCTGTGAGTGCTGCAGGATATTTATTCTTATTATCATCAGCATACAATACCAATGCGGTCTTCACCTGTGACAGGTCGGACTTTCTGGTTGCGTCACGCGCTTTTTCGCGAGCACCATTCAGGGCGACTAATCCAATAGTGGCCAAAATACCGATGATGGCAATAACCACCAATAACTCAATAAGTGTAAAACCTTTCTTTTTCATTTCGTCACCCCCTTTCTTTAGTATCAAGAAGAATGTGTAATTAATCGCACTGTGCCATAGGCACAGATCGCGGATCCGCATGATCCGTGCTTCAAATTCACGGTGCCATTATATTACTAAATTCCTTCTTGAAGGATTAATATAAACAAAAGAACAGTCATTTAACTACTTAGCATATTACCATAATATCATAAAATCACACAAATGTCAATGAAAAATCCAATAAATTTAGCTAATATTAGCCAAAAAGGTAATACTAAATCGCACTAGTCAGATTGTAAAGAGGTAAT
>JADFTK010000052.1 GCA_022560375.1 Patescibacteria group bacterium | reverse complement strand
ACTCTATGCAAAAGAGAATTGGTTCGATTTAATAACTAATAAGCCTATAGAAAACTCCCCGGGTGTTTGGGGCTTAAAAAACTATCAGCCAATCTGCCCAGAAAAAAGACCGACATTGAGATATGTCATAAATAGAATAAGAAATTCATTAGGGCATGGTTATGCTAAAATCAAGGTTCCTAAAAATATTAAAAAGATAGAAATGTTCGATAAAATAACTTTTGAATTCAAAGACGAAAAAAAGATGAGAGGCAAAAAAGATAGTTTTCAAATTACAATTAAAATGGTTGATCTAAATAAATTCATCAAAAAGTTCCAGAGTGAAATCCATAATTATGTAAGAAATAAATAATTTTATTTGAGCACTCGCTTATCCCTACCAAAGGCAGGCAGGTCGGATAGCCCAAAGCGTTATTTTATTCCTATGGGTACCATAATCTAAAAGGCAACACTATCTAATCGTGTCACCCCTTTTTTTATAATGACTGCCTATAATTCCTTTTATAGCGTTGCTTGATATCTGGCCAAGAAAATTTATGGGTTTGGGTGCCATACTTCTCTACCGTGTACAGACTCACTACGGAGGCTAAACGGCCTACCTTAGCTAAGTCATAGCCCTCTAATAATCCTTTGATGAAGCCCGCTCGGTAGGCATCCCCTGCTCCGGTAGGATCAGAGGTATTGGCTGGCTTGGCAGGCGGTATTTTATAAATCTTTTTATCACAATGAATTCTAGAGCCTTTGGCGCCAAGTGTGGTAATAACGAGATAAGTTAATTTGCATAATTGCCTCAGAGTGAGACCCGTCTTCTTTTGGATGAGAGCTAATTCATAATCATTCGATATGAGTCCTAGTGACCCATGTAGGCCTTTTAATATATCTGATTTGGTTAAAGAGGTTATCTGCTGGCCGGGGTCATACAGATATGAAATACCATATTTTTTAAACTCTACGGGCATCTTTTTCATATCTACTAAGTTACCCGGAGCTATCACTCCTAAAGCGGTCTTGGCTAATACTTTTTTGGAAAGAGGCCCACAACTATACTTCATGGCACCGGGATAAAATCCAGTAATCTGGTTATCCCGCTGATCCGTAATAATATAGGCTGAGGCTGTTATTTCATCTTTTACTTTCTGGCAATGTATAATATTGATACTATGTCTTTTGCACCAGGCTGCGTATTCAGTAAAATCCTTACCATAGGAGCCTAGCACAATCGGTTGCTCGCCCAGGAGTGCCAGGTTATAAGCTATATTGCCAGCTGTCCCACCGAAACTCTGCCTAAAAGTCTCCACCAAAAAACTAACATTTAAGTTATGGATCTTATTAGGGAGTATATGGTCACTAAAACGACCGGGGAAATCCATGATCCGGTCGTAGGCTAATGATCCTGAAACAAAAACGTTCATTTTGTTTATTTATATACGTCCAGTGATTTAGAAATATCAATATTATCTAGGCTTTGTTTGACCAATGGCTTATCTTTTAGCTGTTCCAATCTGTCTCCGTAGGTAGGCTTATCTATCTGATAAAACACACCCAGCGGTATCTTCCCGTCAGTGCGAGTCGCCTGGCTGATAGCCTTATGAAAATCTGAGTCATCATGCGCTTCATCATCTAGCTTTATAACTCGCTCTTTGTACCAAGGGAATTCATTAAGCTTATTAAATGTCGGACACAACTGTAATATATTTATAAAGGAAAATCCCCTATGCTTGATGGCTTTTTTTATCAGCTCCGTCAGATGAGGTATGTCAGAAGAAAAACCCTGGGCTACAAAAGTTGCTCCATTTAATATAGCAGCGGCTATGGGATTGAATGGCATATCAAGATTCCCAAACGGCGCAGATTTTGTTTTCATGCCGGTGCTGGAGGTCGGCGAAGTCTGGCCGGTGGTCAGACTATAAAGGTTATTATCGTGCACTAAGTAAGTGATGTCTACATTTGTTCTGGTGGTATGTACAAAGTGGCTAACTCCTTCCCCGTACGCGTCACCGTCGCCAGAGTCAGCTATGACCGTTAATTCGTGATTAGCTAATTTGATTCCGGCTGCTACCGGCAAAGGCCGGCCATGGATACCGTGGAAAGCATACAAATTGTAAAAATTGGAACCATTAGATGAGCATCCTATGCCAAATACCATAGCGATCTGATGTGGTTCCAAGCCGAGCTCAGCGTAAGCCTTTTTAGTTGCTGGCATGATGCCGAAATTACCGCATCCAGGACACCAAGTTGGCTTATATGAAGTTGTAAAATCCTTTTGCTCAGCCATATTATAAAATGTCTTTTATCGTATCTACAATCTCGTCAGGAAAAAACGGACGCCCGTCATATTTTAGTATTTTGTAGTCAGGCACTTGGCCCGTGTGCTCTCTTATAAGTCCGGCTAATTGGCCTGTTTTATTACACTCCACCACCACTACTTTTTTTGCCTTTTTGAAAACCTCGCCCACCTTTTTATCAGGAAAAGGGCTGAGATAAATGATTTGCAAGAAATTTGATTTAATACCATCTTGTTTAAGGTCCTTCATAGCTTCTAAAATTGCTCCCCGAGTTGATCCAAATGACACAAAGGTAATGTCCGCTTTTTTATCTCCCTCCAGCTCTGGATCAGGAATTTCCTCTAGCGCAGTGGCAACCTTCCTAAACCTTTTATCCATCATGCGTACTCGCTCATCAGATCTCTCTTCTGAAAATCCCAGTTCATTATGCTCATCACTATTAACTAAATGCTCTCCTTTTTTTGTGCCGGGTAACACCCGTGGTGAAACTCCATCACTCACATCTGTATTATAACGCTTATATTCATCTATCTTGGATAATTCTTCCTCAGTAAGTACCTTACCTCTCTGTAATTTTCTAGGTCTAGTATCAAACTTCTCTATAGTCTGATAGCTCTCCGCTAATTGTTTATCACTTAATATTATGACTGGGGTTTGATACTTTTCCGCAATATCAAAAGCTGTCTGGGTTAATTCGAAACATTGTTCCACATCTCCCGGGGCTATCACAAAACGTGGAAATTCATCCTGCGAAGCATGTAGCACGAAACGTAAATCCCCCTGCCCAGTCCAAGTAGGCATACCAGTGGAAGGTCCTGGACGAGTTAATTCTGCAATAACCAACGGCATCTCCATAATTGCCGCCATACCTAATGTTTCCGCCATTAATGCAAATCCTCCTCCCGCGGAAGCGGTCATGGCACGTACGCCAGCATACCCGGCACCGACGGCCGTATTGATAGCGGAAATTTCATCCTCGGTGTGCTTTACTACAATATTATACTTATGGGCTTGGAGAGCTAAATTATGCAGTATTGATGTCGACGGGGTCATAGGGTAGGCCGAATAAAATTTTAGGCCGGCTTTAATAGCACCCCAGACGATTCCTTCATTGCCACTTAATATCATCCGTCCGGGATTATCCAGTTTCTTTAATTGATAGCCAAACTCTTCTTTAAAATTTTCTTTAATAAAATCATAGCCAGCCTTGGCCAGTGTAACATTACTGGCTACGACTTTTTCTTTCTTCTTGAACTTATACTCAATTATCGCCTGCACGGACTCAAAAGGAACGCCCAGCAAAGCAAAGCTGGCGCCTAGGCTAACCACGTTGCGCATTACCTTCTCCCCTTTATGTTCCTCCACAATTTTGTCAAAAGGAACCGGGTACAATTTTACAGATTCGGGAAATAAATTTTTATCTACTTTCACCGGCCCGTCGTTGAATATCACTCCCCCATCATCTGCTAATTCATGCTGATGCTCACTAATCGACTCCTGATCTAGAGCCACTAACAAGCTGACTGGTCGTCTGGTAGTGTAAACCGGTTCAGTTGATACTGTGACATCAAAAGCGTTGTGGCCGCCTCTAATAAGCGAGGGGTATTCATCATAGTTAAACACAAATAACCCATGCCGTAGCATAACCCTGGAAAACATCGCTCCCACGGACTTGATGCCGTAGCCAGCTGGCCCTCCAATTTTCCAATTAAAATTATGTTTCATGGTGCCTAAAATCGGTAAATACTACCTATATTATACACTAGCCAATGACCAATTACCAATAAACTCAATTAACTTTCAGAAAATCGTTGATCCGGTTTGCTTCATTGGCTACTACTTCCCCGCTATATTGTCCTGAATGACGCGGACTGCCTTCGTAGGAAGGTTTTTTTTCATCTAAATGGAGGTTGAATATAATTTCTGAGCCATTATTGTTTACGTAAATATGCCATCGCGGATATTGCTGACCACCCAGGCGCTTGATATAGCTAATCTGATTACTGTGCCGATCACGATGTAGGTGGTAGCCGAGCCTGTTTAGCAAGACTTTCTCATTTATATTAAGATTACCGCTAACCAAAATTTTCATAGGAACGGAATACCTTTATTATATTGAGGCTAAACTAATCTTCCAAACTGCTAATATCCCCTAAAGGCTTGCCAAGTTCCTTAGCTTTCAATACCCGCCTCATTATCTTGCCTGACCTCGTTTTGGGAAGCTTATCAACAAACTCAATCTCTTCAGTTATGGCCATGGGGCCTAGCATTTCACGGATATGCTTTTTTAGCTCCTTGACTAGATCATCTGATGGCTCAAAGCCTTGCTTGAGGATGATGAAAGCTTTAGCCACTTCTCCCTTAATCTCGTGTGGTTTGCCTATTACTCCAGTTTCTACAACAGCCTCGTGAGAAACTAAAGCGCTTTCTATTTCAGCAGTGCCAATCCTGTGTCCGGCAATATTAAGAACATCGTCAGCCCGTCCCTGAATCCATAAATATCCATCCTTATCTTTGCGGGCTATGTCGCCTGTCGTATAAACGCCAGGTATTTTCTCCCAATAAGTTTCCAGATATCGTTTGGGATTATTGTATAAAGTATTGAGCATGGCTGGCCAAGTATTTTTTATGACTAGAAAGCCACCTTTCCCAGCTGGTACCGGCTTGCCGGATTTATCAACTACGTCCACCTCAATGCCAGGAAACGGAAATGTGGCTGAACCCGCTTTCAGAGGAACAGTTGGCAATGGCGTGATAACGCACATACCAGTTTCCGTCTGCCACCAGGTATCCATGATCGGACATTTTTCATTGCCAATTACTTTGTGGTACCAACG
>JADFTK010000051.1 GCA_022560375.1 Patescibacteria group bacterium | reverse complement strand
AAGAAGGCATGATTTGGTGTTGGAAAAGAACATCATAATATTATGGTAGAGTCACAATATAGTCAAGGACTATTTTTTGCAAAAATAAAAAAAGACCTGTCTGTATGTCGGCAGGTCTTATCGAGATACTAGGGATCCTATTTGCCGTTTATTTTCCAGTCTTTAACCCGGTTCCTTAATTGGTCGCCAGATAATTTACGGCCATGTTCGCTAGATTTTTTGGTCGACGTGCCTCGGTGAGGTCTAATGGATATTGTTATGACTATGACGCTGCTACTGCCCGGTAAATTTACTGGTGTACTACCGGAGGTATCCTGGAACAGGTATTGGTTCAGAAACATAGCTAACATATCATGAGCTGCTGAGATTTGATCACAATCCTGGCAGTTCCTAGCGTGAATTTCTGATAATCGAGCCAAAACCCGTCCTAATTCATCAACAAATTTAGCATGGTCATTACTGGCAATAAGTGTGATGTCGCAGCGTTGAGATTCAGACATGTATTGAGTCACCTGAACGGCAGTAGTGGTGTTGAATTTTTGGGACGGCAAAGATTTAATTGTTTTGATTAGATCTTCTTGATTACTGATTGTCCCAAATTTTTTTTCTAGTATCTCGAGAACGGTAGTAAAAGCATCTTTAATGAGCATTCTGCCTCCAGACTGATATAAGTGACGAAACTACTTTTCTACTTTTCATTAAATATTATCTTTTTAGAGACTATTTGTCAATATTTCAGGATTGATTTTTACCCAGGGCAGTAGTACAGTAGGGATATGGATTTACATACTGAACAATTATATGTGGTTGATGAAAGTGATAAGGTTATTGGTCAAGAGTCTCGCGATATCATTCACAAAAAAGGGTTATTGCATCGTGAAGTTCATGTGTGGGTTTATAATGATAAAAATGAAATACTATTTCAGCGACGTTCACCTACCAAAGAAACACATCCCAACCTCCTTGATGCCTCCGCTGGTGGACACGTTGATATGGAGGATACATATGAATCCGCTGCGATACACGAGCTTGAGGAAGAGACGGGTATTAAGGCGACGGATGCCGATCTTAGATTTATCAAGAAAATACGCCACAAAGGTTTTGATAAGCAGACAGGCAAAATCAATAATACATTTCTGAAGTCCTATGCCTATAAAATAAGGGATGGCGACACTTTGAGACTAGAAGAGGGTAAAGCAACTAATCTGGAGTGGTGGCTACTGGAGAAAATATTTAATCTTACCGACGAAGAGAGTGAGGATTTCATACCGAAAATTTTCAGTGATAAGTATCTAGATGTCTATAAGGCAATACAAAGACTAATTAAATGATTTTAAGTGAGGAATAATTTTGCCACATGAAAAAACTTATACTTGCTTCCAAAGGCGGATACATTACTGATGGACAATATGAAATTTTTGATAAGCCCAGAAACAAAATAAAGTGGGCCTATATCACTACTGCCGGTAAGAGTGTGCCTGATTCAGCCTACATAAAAAAACATGAACAGCGCATGATGGAGCTGGGCTGGGATTTCAAAGAGATTGATTTAGATGGCAAGACTACAGATGAATTACGGGAATTATTAAAAGACAAGGAAGCCATAAACGTGCTAGGTGGAAATTCTTTTTATCTGCTGAAAAGTATCCGTGAGAGCGGATTTGACAAGGTTTTATCAGAATTTTTAGATCGGGGAGGAGTTTATTGTGGTTCCAGTGCCGGTGCCTATGTAGCTTGCCCAACTATTGAGGTGGCTACCTGGAAGAAGGTACAAAAATTTGATCACCATGGAGTCACTGAATTCACTGCCATGAACCTGGTACCATTTTTAATTGTGGCTCATTGCACCCCAGAGATAGAAGCCATGTTCAAGCCGAATATAGAACTGACACAATACCCTGTCAAATTATTAACTGATCAGCAGGCGATAATAGTGACTGATGACAAGATAGAAGTTTTAGAAGATCCGAATATTGGGTTAAAGGATTTTGGAGGATAAATGATTACCCCTGAATCCAAAAAGAAAATAATATTATGTCATTCTGAGGGAGTCCAGCTAATTGCGGAACGACCGTGATAATCCTTTGGTTACCGGTATCTAAGGGATTCTTTCCCTGAAACGAGTTCAGGGTAAGAGTGACAGGGGGCATTGATATTTTGACGTTTTTTTGATTTTATGCTAATTTAATTGAATTAATTGTCCTTTATAAACTGAATAAAAAGAAGGAGGAGTAAGTGGATAATTTTAACAAACAAGCCATAGCGGAAAACATCACTGTACAGCAAATTAGCTCAAGCCCAATTTTAGCTCTGGCGGCTAGTTTTTGGGAGAGTGATCGGCAGGACGCTTTCAAAATATGCTATAGTTCCATGCGTATTATTGATGACTTGGTGGATGATTTGAAGGAGGGCTCAGGGAAAGTTCCGGCAGTTCTGAGGCGACAGATCGAGAAAAAGATTCATGACTGGCTGAAATGCCTTGAAGACAATCGTCCGATAGATGAGCAGCAAGAGATATTAATTTCTACTATGAAAGAGTTTAGGATCCCACTCTGGCCATGGACTGAATTAGCCAAGGCCATGATCTATGATTTAGATCATAATGGTTTTTCCACTTTTTCCGATTTTCTGAAATACTCTGAAGGCGCGGCGGTATCTCCGGGCGGGGTGTTTATGCATCTATGTGGCGTCAATCGATCTCATGGCCAGTATGTTACGCCCTCTTTCAACGTCCGGGAAGCAGCTCGTCCATTGGCTCTTTTTTCTTACTTAGTGCATATTGTCAGGGATTTCCAAAAAGACCAGTTGGCTGGCTTGAATTACTTTGCTGACGATTTGCTCAGTGAAAATAATTTATCAGTCCAGGCGCTGACGGGGATGGCCCAGTCAGGAGTGGCCACCGATGACCTCAGGGGAATGATACGCAGATATCATGCCTCAACTGAAGGGTTTCGCCATCAGTCGCGCCAGATGATTGACCGGGTCAGCGCTAGCTTGGAGCCAAGATACTGGCTGAGTCTGGAAATAATATACCATTTGTATTTTCAGATTTTTGGAAAAATAAATCTGGAGGATGGTAATTTTTCCACCGAGGAAATGAATCCCTCGCCGGATGAAGTGAAAAAGAAAATCATGGAGGTTACTTTTTCATTTCAATGATCATAAAAGTCCCTACGTGAATAACCTAGGGACTTTTTTTTAAAAAAATAACCGCGTCGGCTCAGATCGACGCGGTATTGTTTGAAGATAGTAGATTCGAGTTTAACCACTCGGATCAGGTATGCCCGGCAACGGCGGTTTGCCTGCCCCGAACAAGTGTTTAAAGATACTACGTTTGGACACTGTTTTGTAATAGCCGTGCCACTGCTGGGTGGCTCCTAGGGTATTGTTAAGCTGCAGAATTTCTCCAGCCTGCAAGTTAACCTTACTTTGCAATTTCCTGTTGTCCGCATTGAGTCGGAGTTGATCGACCGCGAATTTACCTTTAGCAGTTCGGCATTCCGTGAGCGTCGCGTCGAGGGCAGCAAACGCTTTCCTAAATTCCGAGCGTGCCAGCGCGAGCTGTGCTTCCGTGTCCTGTACGCGCTGAACCAGCGTATCATTGGTTGCCAGAGCTTGCTCCAGAGAATCGCGGGTCAGGCGTAGGTCGTTCTGTAGTTGGTTTCGTTCAATACCGACGGCGGTTAGTCTTTGCTTGGACGATAAGAGCTGGCTTTTGAGCTCAGCCATCTCATTTGTTGGTTGCTCGCTACTGCCTTTTTTGTCGCATCCGTTTAGCACGAAGAGCGCCACGAGCAGGGGAATAAGTATCGTCCGGTACATTGTTGGTACCTCCTTTTATTTGGACGTTTGCTATGTTTATTTTCTGTGTTAAGGGTATCACGGTATATTAGCACGGTACTCCTATATGTCAAATATTGCAGGAGAGTTGTTTTTAGTATTTATTTTTTGTTATGATATAATAGGATTTGTAATTATGTAAATATAATGGCATCGAACCAATTTAAATTCAGATCAAAAGTTTGGCTATATCCCGGTATGGTGGGATGGCATTTTGTGTCCTTGCCCCAGAAACAATCCCAGGGTCTAATGAGATTGTTTGATGGTCTGACGAGAGGTTTTGGTTCCCTGCCGGTAAATGTTAAAATTGGCAAAACCAACTGGAAGACCTCCATATTTCCTGATAAAAAAGCAGGGATTTATTTACTACCTCTCAAAAAAGAAGTACGGGAGAAAGAGAATTTCAAATACGGTGATACCATTACTTATTATTTGAGAGTATTGGTTTAGATTATTAAATTTTAAAAAAAACCGCAGGTGCTTTACGCCTACGGTTTTGGATTTAACGGGTAAATCTCTTGAAAACTAAACAAACATTATGTCCGCCGAAACCGAATGAGTTAGATATGGCCACGTCAACCTTGGCATCTCTGGCTTCATTTGGCACATAGTCTAAATCACAATCAGGATCAGCCTCCTGCTGATTAATGGTCGGATGAATCATGCCGGTATTTATTGATTTGATAACGGCAATTGCTTCTAGGGCACCGGAGGCACCTAGCGAATGGCCAATCATTGATTTGGTTGATTGGACGGGAATATTCCCGGCTAAATCACCAAATACTTTTTTTATGGCCATTGTTTCACCCTTATCATTGGGGCCAGTTGAGGTGCCATGAGCATTGATTAAGCTGACCTTAGACGGGGCAACTTCAGCATCGCGCAAAGCAAACTCCATACATTTAATGGCCGGTTCAGCGGTTGGATCAGGCAAGGTGATATGATGGGCATCATTGGTCTGGCCAAAACCGGCTAACTCAGCGTAGATTTTAGCCCCACGCTGTTTAGCATGCTCTAGTTCTTCCAAGATGAGGATGCCTGCTCCTTCGCCGATAACGAAACCATCCCTCCTGGCATCAAAAGGACAGGAGGCTTCTTCCGGAGGACAATCCCTAGTGGACAAGGCTCCCATGTTATGGAAGAGGGATGTAGTTAAAGCGGTGATAGACGCTTCGGATCCTCCGGTGATCATAATGTCAGCATCTCCGCGTTGCATAATCATCAGAGCAGTACTTATCGCATGGCCAGCTGAAGAACAGGCTGAAGTAGTACAAAAGTTTGGTCCATTGATTCCATATTTCATGGCCACTAAGCCAGAGGCCATATCTGTAAGCATGTAGGGTATGGTAAAGGCAGAAATTTTTCTGGGACCACCAAGGCTGAATCTTATGTGATCGTCTTCCCAGATTTTGATTCCACCTCTACCAGAACCGATAATCGAGCCGATCCGATAAGGATCTTCCCGAGAAAAATCCAGACCAGAATCACTAACTGCTTCGTCAGTGGCGATTAAGGAAAATAGTAAAAAATTGTCCATCCGC
>JADFTK010000018.1 GCA_022560375.1 Patescibacteria group bacterium | reverse complement strand
AGTCAGCCGATCAGCCATGGCCAGGAAATTATGCTTATCTTTTTCTTCACCGGCTAAAACCACAATAAACTTATCCAGGGGGTACTTATTTAGTACCAAGGCTTCTATGGTGTGCCGGAGGATGTCATACGATTCTTTGTAGGTAGGAATAAATATTAAATGGTAATGTTCCTCCCAGCCGGGTAAGGTCTGAACCTTGGCCAACCAATCTACTTTTATGGTCCTGCGAAACCTCCGGAAAGAAGTAATGATGAAATAAAGCATGTACAATATACGCAGCAGCCAGTACAGATCAAACAGAATGATAAAATAGATGGCCCACAGTGGGGCCACCAGGGTCAAAATAATGGCCGTCAAAAAAGTAGACCAGACCATAAGGCCTGGTATCATTTCCAGTATTCTGTATTTTCTATAGCTCGAAATATTCTTAAGTAAGGGAATCATAGTACAAAAAAACTGTCATCAAGTAAACTAGCTTGTCATGATATTTTACTCTACAATAATTCTTCCCTTTTTAATAGGGTTGAGGCCGTCGTGATATCCCCACTCACCAGCCGTCTCAAATGTATAGGAATAGCTACCACCCTTCTCTAAATCCTCTGAGACTAGCCCCGGCAGATCAGTACTGGCCGGAAACGGATCGGAAGCGATTCGCCGAGTGGCATCATCATTATTAATCCATTTAATGGTATCACCGATAGAAATAGTTACTATTGACGGATTAAAACTGCCATTGATGATCAAAACAGTATTGGCTGGCGGGCGTGTAATGGTAGCTGTATTAGTAGTTGGAGACACTTGCTGGCTTATCTGGTTTATCTGCTCTCTGGCTGGCTCCTCCTGCAAAAAATACCATCCTAGCAATCCAGAAACGCCGACCACTAAGATGATGACGATAGTTATTATGACTTTTTTATCCATATTGATCGATAAAATATTAAATAGTAATTTTAAATTCTTTTAATATTGACTCTGCTAGAATTCAGCCTGCTGCCCCGAGCTAATAAACCATGCTTAGCCCCAATTTTTTGTACTACTGATTCCGCATTATTGGAGGCTAGGGTCAACGACTTGTGTAAATCTCCTCGGTAGCGGAGCCATCCTGATAAAAATGCTGAGCCATAAGCATCTCCCGCACCAGTCGTGTCCACACATTTTACTGACTTTATTATAACATGTAAAAAGGTCTTGTCTACCGCCAAATATGAACCTCGCTGGCCGTCAGTAATTAATACAACGCCAGGGCCTAAGGCACTAAGCTCCAATAACATGCCTTTAATATTACTATAGGCCCGGCCGGTAACAGCGGCTGCCTCATCCCGGTTGAGCAGTAGAATATCCACGTCTTTCAGGAGAGAGTTCAATATCTTCTTGCCCTGGCGAATTTCCAGTTGTCCGGGATTCAGAAATATCGAAGTATGGCTGCTTTTCTTGATGCTAATTATTTTTTTGAGCACCGACATATTACCACCCAGTGAAGTAACATAAAGCCACTGCGCGGCTTTTAGCCTGGCTGGTTTTATTTCCTTAGGCTTGATGGACTGGGCGGCGCCTCGATATACCAAGATGGTTCTTTCGCCTAAGGTTCCCAAAAATATAACCGACCGGCCGGTGCGTTGTTTTTGGTCGTAGATCAGATAATCTTTAATTTTACAATCCCGCAATATTCGCCGCACCTCTTGGCCTGCGCCATCCTGGCCCACTTTGGCTATACAGCCAACTGGCAGCCCTTGTCGGTGAAAAGTAAAAGCAGAGTTGGTGGCACCGCCGCCAATTTCAAAAAAAATATCGTCTAACTCAATCTTGGTGCCAAAGGCAAAAAACTCCGCTCGGCCACTACCGCGGCGGGGATCGTCGTGCACGTGAAACTGCTTGCTGAAAACGTAAACATCTTGGGTAGCTGAACCGATAGTGATGATGTCAGGCATAATGACCTCGCTTAGCTGCTAGATATTATCTTGGTTACTGCCCTTACTATAGCATTTTTCGATATGCCTTCATAGTTAAGCAGTTCCTGAGCCTGGCCGCTCTTGGGCATTTTGGTCACAGCTAGCTTGGTTATGGGAATCAATTCAGAGGCCAAAGCACTTTGGACAGCCTCTCCCAGCCCTCCCTCGGCATAATGATCCTCCACCGTGATAATAGCCTCAGTTTCTTGAGCCGCTTGCCTCAAAGTTTTTGTGTCAATCGGCTTAAGGCTATAGAGGTCGATAACTCTGGTACTAAGGCCCTCTTTTTTTAATACATCGTGAGCCGCCAAAGCTTCATGCAGAGTGATACCGGCCGCAACTATAGTTACCTTGTCATGGCTGCTCTGCCTGACTACCTGACTGCCCCCAATTTTAAAAACATCAGATTGATTATAAAGGATAGGCGTATCACTTCTGGTGGTACGAATATAGACGATACCCCGATGCTGGGCCGCCGCCTCTACCAGCTTATCAGTAGACACTCCATCGGAGGGATACAAAACAACGGAGCCTAGCAGAGTTCGAAACATAGCTAAATCCTCCAGGGCCATTTGCGACGCTCCGTCCTCACCAATGGAGACACCGGCGTGCGAGCCCACAAATTTTATATTGGCATCAGAGTACTGGCTCATACGGATTTGATCAAAAGCCCGAGTGAAAAAAGCCGCAAACGTCGATACAAAAGGAATAGCCCCCCTTCTTGATAGCCCCAGAGCTGCTCCTGCCATATTTTGTTCCGCGATGTACATTTCGAAAAATCTTTTTGGATAAACCTTTTTAAAAATATCAGCAAAGGTAGAATTACTTACCTCGGCATCCAGCGCCACCACCTCAGGAAACTTCTTGGCCATCCTGACCAGGGCCTGCCCATAAGCTTTGCGAGTGGAGATAGGGGCATCAAATTTGGCGATTGGAATTTTTTTATTACGGCTACTGGCTCCTAACTTTGATTTAATATTTTTTGGACTTGGAATTATTCCTCTGATTTTTTGATCCACGTTACCTAGTGACTTGGCAGCTGCTATAAATTGCTCAGGCGACAAGGCTTTGCCGTGCCAATTATCTTTATCTTCTACTAGAGGCACCCCTTTACCTTTGAGTGTTTTGGCTATTATCATGACTGGCTTGTTCTTAGATTTAGCGGCTTGCTGATAAGCGGATGTCACCTGTGACATAGTATGTCCATTGATAGTTATTACCTGCCAGCCAAAAGATTGTATTCTCTGCTTGTAGGCCTTGATGTTATGGCCATACATTGTTTCGCCACGCTGGCCCAATCGATTTACGTCTAATACCCCTACTAAGTTATTTAGTTTATAATGAGTGGCTAATTGCAAGGCTTCCCAGACTGACCCTTCGGCCATTTCACTGTCCCCTAGCAGTACATAGGTACGGTAAGGTAACCCATCAATATATTTCGCTTTTAGGGCCATGCCCAAGCCGATAGACAAGCCCTGGCCTAGCGAACCAGTGGCTGCCTCGGTAAACGGAAAATCCATAGTGGGATGTCCTTCCAGTGAACTGCCGAATTGCCGAAGGGTCAAAAGCTTTTTAGCACTAATGGCTCCCGTAGCCGCCCAAATAGAATAAAAAAGTGGTGAGGCATGCCCTTTAGAAAAAATTAATCTGTCATTATTATGAAAACTGGGCTTCTGGACATTAAACTGGAAAATGCCACCAAACAAAAGACCGACCATCAAATCGGTGGCCGACAAAGAAGAGGTGGGATGTCCAGAACCGGCCTCAGTGGTCGATTGAATAATCCAATATCGGACTAGTTTAGCAATTTCTTTTAATTTTTTTTCTGGTGAGAGCATAACATAGTAAGAAATAATTCTATTTGGGAACTTTTTCCCAGTCCTCTAAAAATTTCTTGATGCCTTTATCAGTCAAATCGTGGCGGTACATTTGCACTAATACTTTGAAGGGAATAGTAGCCACGTCAGCTCCGGCCAAGGCACACTCCTCTACATGACTGACGCTTCTGATGGAGGCCGCTAATATATTTGATTGAAACTCGTATTGCCTCATTATTTGGACGCTCTCCCGCACCACCTCTATACCGCTCTGCTTGATATCATCTAACCGCCCCATAAATATACTTATGAAGGTGGCACCGGATTTAGCCGCCAGCAGAGCTTGAGCAGCACTAAACACCAGCGTGACATTGGTATGAATTCCTTTTTTTTCAAGATACTGAACAGCCATCATGCCCTCATCGGTCATAGGCACTTTGACCACTACATTCTTAGCCAGCTTGGACACGGTACGCGCCTCTTCAATAATTTCGTCAACATTTTGAGAAACCAGCTCAATGCTGACCGGCCGATCTTTAATCAGCTTCAAAATATCATTAATTACTTCACCTAGTTTCCTGTCAGCTCGGCTCAGTAAACTGGGATTAGTGGTGATGCCGTCAAGCAAACCACGCTCCTCCGCCCACTCAATCTCCTTGATAATGGCTGTATCGATAAATATTTTCATATGGTTAAATTAATTTATCTTTTAGTTTTAGATATGCCTCTTGGGGATCTCGGCTCTGGGAAATGGCTGATCCTACCCCTATGTCATCCACTCCCGCTGCCAGCACCTCTTCTATATTACTGCTATTGACACCCCCATCAATAGCCAAGTTATGATCTGGATACTGTCCGGAAAATTTTCTGATTTTGGCCAGGACTTCACTATGAAACTCCTGCCCTTGCCGTCCCAGAACCACAGACATGAAGAGAACACTATCAACCATTTCTACGTGGGGATCAATGACTGATAATGGAGTGGCAATTTTGACAGCCAGGCCTACTTCAAAATCTCGACCTCTGATTTTTTTTATCAAATCCCCTGGTTCGGGCACTGCTTCGATATGAAAATACACCAGTTTAAATATTTTAGGATCCAGATAAGGCAGCCAAGCCATGGGATCCTCTACCATTAAATGAACTTCTAGATCGATGCTGGTATTTAGCAGGTGGATATCATCCGCGGCTATCGAATGAGAATTTACAAACTGTCCGTCCATAATATCAATCTGGATGCGCTCCGAAAAGGTCTCTAGTACTTTCAGCTGCCTCTGAGCTTCGGTAATATCATCTGTCAAGATTGAGGGGACTATGTTCGCCATCGGTCTATCGTTTTAAAACGGCGTACCCGCCGCGCCAAAGGCTGAAATTTTGTACTTAACCAGACGTCAACTATCTGGCCGGCTTTCTTTTTATTTATGGACAAAGATGACAGACACAGTACATTGGAATTATCATGAGTCCTGGACCACTTGGCTTGCCGTGGAGAAAAAACCAAAGTGGCTTGAATTTTTTTGAAACGATTGGCCCCAATGGCCATGCCCAGTCCAGTACCACAAACTAAGATCCCTAGATTTTTCTTCGACTCCCGTACTTTATTGACTACCGGAGGGATAAACTCGGGGAAATCATTAATTATTTTATCTGAATCAGTGCCAATATCCTTATAGCTAACCTGGCTTTTATCCAGATGTTTTTTGATCGATTCTTTTAGCCGGTAACCAGCATAATCAGCCCCTATATAAATCATACTATTGGTAATTAATTATAATCGGAGGGACTACGGCCGATATTTACAATGGAGCAGGCCAGAACTGGACTGATACCGAGTTCTTTAGCTTTGTCCACCAGCTCATCATCCTCGGATCCGGGATTGAAAAATACTTCGCTGGCCTTTACTTTAGCAAGGTCATCTATCACTTTCATGCCAACGGCCGGAGGTAAATAAACGCTAACCCTGTCAATTTTTTCTGTGATGTCCAATATACTTTTATAAACTTTTAGGCCCTCAATCTCCTCTTCATTAATGTTGACCGGGAACACCTTCCAACCCTCATCTTGGTGAGCCCTCACGGACTTATTACCAAACTTTGAACGGTTATTAGATGCTCCAATTATAGCTACTGTTTTCATGGTTTATTATTTTTTTGCTTAGTCATTTCTTATGTCAGGCTCTTTATGATCGTCAAGGCGCTTACCTAGCATGCTAATAAACAAACGGCTGACCGGCTACTTCCGCGCCAACCCCAATACCAAATATCTGAGCCATACCAGAACCAAAAATTCCCATAAATGAAAGGGGTAACACCAGGGCTGTAAACCTCATGAAAAATTTACGATTCAGTATCGGCCAATTCCTTAGTCCTAGTTTGGTGTAGAAAACAAGCACGATAGCAATAAAAAAAACTGCCCATATGATCAGCAGTGGTATTATAAACGGATACTTTTCGATAGTCATAATCAGATAATGTATTTAGTACCTGTATTATAGCTCACTATTTTATAATTTTCAATAATTTTATTTACTATCTACCTGGTCAGCCGGTAACAGAATAGTTACATGGGTGCCCACGTTTTCTATGCTATCTACGTAGATGTCCCCTTTCATTAACAGGATCAATTGTTTAGTAATCCATAATCCTAAACCAGTACCTGTTATGCCACTTGTTTTCTCATTTTTAACCCGATAAAACTTTTCAAATAATTTGTCACGATCCTTAGCGGTCATGCCCAGGCCAGTGTCCGATACCTTGATTTTTATCATCGGCTGCTTGCCCGTTACTAATTCGGAGGACAAACTAACAGACCCCTGGGGAGTATACTTGATAGCGTTACTTATTAAATTAACCAGAATTTGTTTAAGCCGGCTCTCATCGGCCTTCATCTTAGGCAGATCTGCCTGCTTGGTAAACTTTAGCTCCAACCCTTTCTCTTTGGCCTGCAAGGCAAATGTCTGGATCATGCCATCAATAATTGATTGCGAGTCTAGGGATTTAATATTAAGATCGATGCGTTGCTGCTCAATACGTGAAACCTCCAGTAAATCCTCTACCAAATCATGCAGGCGATCAGTTTCACTAGCCACTAAGGTAAGTTTTTCTTCTACCTCGTCAGGTAGCTCCCCAAAGGATTTATCCAGTATCATTTTTAGATAGCCGCGGATGCCGGTTATGGGCGCTCGTAATTCATGCGAGGCCATGGAAATAAATTCATCCTTCATCCGATCAACTTCTTTTAGCTTTTGGAACCGGATAGCCGACCGAAACAATTTCATATTACTCAGTAGTAATAAAATAATTATAATAACGGAAATAACTAAAACTGTTAAAGCTCCCCCGACATAATTCTTATATATATCATCGGTAATGGCCGAGGAAAGTTTTAACGAAACTAGGGCTACTTTGGCACCAGCCTCATTGGTAATAGGATTAATCAACACCCAAAACCCTTCTTGACCAATCTGAGTCTGATCCTCAGTTGATAGGGCACTTGATCGCGTTTGATAGGCAATAGCCTCTTCTCCTTGCCAGGCCAAAGTGTTATAAAAATATTTTGAAACTGTACCTATCTTACTACTATCCAAACTGGCAATAATTTTATAATCGACCCCACTAGGGATCAGGACGTCTAAACTCCTAATTTGAGGATTCTTATTAACCGTGTTATCTACTAAATCCTGCAGGGATGTTTGATCTGACAGCAAATCAAGTATATTAGCACTAAACACGCCATTGACCAGTGAGGCTTTTCTGGTCAACTCTGTATTTAAGACATCGTCGGTCTTGTTTAATATCAAATATGTATTAAGGATCAGCGCCCCTGGTATCAAAACCAAAAGAACAACGCCGTATATAAACTGGGCGTTGTTACGGAAAAATTTAAGCCTGTCACCAGATAATATTTTCATGAAACATTCTTCCGCCTACTCATATAGTATATGCCAAAAAATAATACCAGAACCCCTCCGACTAAAACGAAAGCGATAATCAGATAATTAGTCACCGCAGTCTGGCTAGCGGCTATAACATCAACATCTCCGCGCAGGTACTCCTCCTCACTGACAGCCTGGGCTCGCCTGATAAAAAAGGTCAGTGGACTACTTTTTTCTTTAATTTTTCCGGTACTGTCAGTTATCGTAACATAAACCTCATGCTTCCCGTCCAGCAAGTCCTTATCTAGGATATAGACAAAATTTCCACTGGCGTCTGTTTTAGTAGTAACAACTATCGGATTGGAATAGATAAAAAGAGTTATAAATGTATTGGGTGGTCCAAATCCTGAAATGACTAAATTATTTTGTCCAATTATTGGTGAAATATTTTCTATTTTTAATACCCTAAGCTTGTCAGGCGTCTCTACGCCACTGGTAGTGGGCTGATCTAAAATTACTTTATCAAACCTAACCAAAATATCTGCAGCTTGCTCAGCGGTAATTTCACCACTAGCTACTTTCTCTTGTACGTTGTCTGCTAACTCCTGCCGGTTAATATTTTCGTCGGTAGTTTGTGACTCAGTATATATCTCATCATACACATCAGGCTCAAAAGTGTTGGTCGGCGTAGTTGTATCGGTAGTCACTGCCTCGTGGCTTACATTGATAAGCACAAAATTACTCAAATGAAATTGCCCACTAGAATCCTTTACTCTCGCAAAAACTAAATATTCACCATTAGGTAAATCATCCGTATGCCATTGTCTTTGCCAGATTAAATCGTTGGTCGTTGATTGATGAGCTTGGCCAATAAGATTGTGAGTATAGTTCTCCTGCGTTCTATAAAAAAAATATACTTCACTGACTGCCCCCTCAACTCTTGCTTTCAAAATTACATCCCCACTAACAGTATCACCCTGCTCCGGATAGCGCATTGTTATATTTGGCGGCTCACTACTGATAGTATTACCATCAGGCTCACTAGTTCCGTCAATGTTAGTATTAGTATTGGTGTTGTCCTCGGGCGATACGAATGTACAAGCCTGCTCTTCAGCTGGCCTTCCTTCATCTGAACCACAACCGTTTATCTCCGTGCACGTCCGGGTTTGTATCGCCGTTGACAGGCATTCAGACCAATCATCGCACTCCCATTGACACGATATTGGTTCATTGGACTCATTATCCACTGTTATTTGGCGGACAAATACATCGGGCCTAGGCACACCACCCAAAGATACATAGCTCAGGGACAATACATAATTGCCGTCAGGCCCGAGACTAGTATCCCAGGTTGACCGCCATTTTGAATCCACAAATGATTCATATTCAGGGGTAGCGTCTTGCGCCAAAGTTACACTGGGATTATCAACAAAAACTTCTGTAAAAGAAACTGATTTAACCATGCCACTTATTAGTGCTCTCAGGTTAATATTGCCACTAACAATATTTTCATCTATTTGAGGTTGAACGAAACTAAAATCATTGAATATCGATATCGGACCAAAGGTAGTACTGCCAGCACCACCGACTAAAAGCACCTCCGAGCCCACTGAATCAAAAGCGCGAATAGTAACATGGTATTCATCATTAGGATAGGCCATGGTATCGCACATTAAGTGCCATTGTAAATCTATGTCAAGGTAACTTTCTAAGCAATACATAATACCTAGTGAAGTGGCTCCATTTCCTATTTCAATTTCCACAGTACTTATGGTTTGTTGACTGGAACCAGAAAAATAAATGATAAATTCAGATTGGCCGTTAATTGTTATTCCAGATATAGTAGTATCAGGTTTCCTTAAATAAACAATTGTGTCTCCTTCTGGAAATTCTGCTGAGACTGGTTTTGAAATAACACCAATAACAAAAAACATAGCGAATACTAAAACGCTAAGTAGTGCTATTGAAAAAATAATTCCGTAGAATTGCCCCCTCTTCATAAATCTTTTATTTTGTATTATTTATATGATACCATTATTTTACGAAAATGTCAAAAAAAATCCACCGACTAATCGATAGATTTTTCCAAAGTTGTCACCTGGATGCAGTGGGCAGGTCTGATTATCAATTTGATAAATAAATAAATGATAAATAATATCAAGCTCCAAACAAATGTATACGCGGGGCTTAATATATAAACTAGGCCGGTCGCCATAAATTTCTTTACCCTATGCGTAAACCGTTTATGCACTAATTCCCGAGCCCCAACAACTAAAGCTACTGGTAAAAAAATCTGTCCCCTATATTCGCTGATAAATACTAAAATGTAAACCAGCAAGCACCAGACAACTGCGAACCAAATGCTTATTGATATGAAAAGATCCATTTTCCCTCCTTGGTTTCCGAATAAATATAGCCTACCACTACCTTGATTAATTAGCAAAGTATATATTATCACCAATCAGCCGCAACCAAAAAAAACTCTCAGCACTGCTGTACCCTAGTAGTCAATAAAAGTATTTTAAAATCTGCCGGAGTAGGAATCGAACCTACATGCCAGGCTTCAAAGGCCTGTGTCCTACCATTAGACGATCCGGCATTGAGCATGCAAAAACTTAATCTTTTTCAGGCTTATCCTACTATAGCCAATTAGTCTGTCAAACTAAACTCGTGTATACCGTCCAATAGCTAGGCTAGAGCTCAATACACTAAGAATAACGGCGAAAGCAAATTGCAGGCCTACTATTCTTAAAAAATTGCTGCTGGCATATTCTATTAAATCAAGATTATACCCATCAAAAAAATTACTAACCTGAGGCGCCACCAGTCCAAGTAATGGGTACAGTATGGCCACACTGATGATGACCGCAATTATGGCATACATTATGCTTTCGAATATGAATGGCACCCTGACAAACCAATTACTGCTGCCAACTAATTTCATTATCGCAATTTCTTCGCGGTGAGTGTATATATTTATCCTGATGGTATTAAAAACAATAAGAATCGCAATAACTACAAAAATGCTGCTGATGATTATCCCGACTCTCTTAATTTTATCAGACAGGTCAGACAGACGGCTTATCACCAATTTATTATCATCAAAATTTTTATCCAGGACCAAGGCGTCAATTTCAGGATTCTCCAATACTGCTAATATGGTCGGATAATCATCGAGGTTGTTAGCTTTGACAACGATGGTGGCGCTTAAAGGGTTTTCTTCTAATTGGTCAATGGAATCCAAAATTATCTGGTCATCCTGGTGCTGCACTCTGAATTTCTCAAGAGCTTCCGACTTTGACACATATAATACACTCTCGACCAACGACAGTTCCTGAAGCCTATCCCTTACATTAATCACCTCTTCTTCAGAGACACCAGGCTTAAAATATATGGAGACATCAATCTTATCCTGCACTGATTCTATCGCTTGCTCAGCTACGACATTTATGCCAGCCACCACGGTGATAGAAAATATTGTCAGCACTAATATAATAATGGTAACCAGGGAAAGCCAAAAATTTCTGAAGAATCCCTGAACTGCAAATTTTATTGTCCTATAAAGAAAAAGAAACATAAATATTATAAAATATATTTACCACTTTTCTGATCAGATATTATTGAGCCTTGGTCCACAGTTATGACCCGTTTACGCAACGAATTTACTATTTCGCGGTTGTGGGTCACCAGCACAACTGTGGTACCAAACTGGTTTATTTTTTTTAGCAGAGAGACGATTTCCTGAGAATTAATAGAATCTAAATTACCAGTGGGCTCATCCGCCACTAAAATTTTTGGGCGATACACTAAAGCGCGGGCAATAGCCGTACGCTGTTGTTCACCACCAGATAATTGCCTGGGGAAGCGTTCTTGCTTACCTCCCAAGCCAACAATTTTTAATACCTGGGGAACTACATCATTAATTTTCTTCTGTTTGACGCCGGCTACCTCTAAACCAAACGACACATTTTCAAAAACAGTCTTGCGAGGTAATAATTTAAAATCCTGAAAAATAACTCCAATCTGCCTACGGAGTATTGGTATTTCGCGCTCTTTGATATCAGTAATATCCCAATCACCTATAATTACCCGGCCTTTACTGGCTTTTTCTTCCGCAATGATAAGTTTGACAATAGTAGTTTTACCCGTCCCCGATTGTCCCACGATGGAAACAAACTCACCCGGCTTAATATGTAATGATACATTTTTAAGCGCATAAATATCCGGCGAATAAATTTTGGATACGTTTCTAAATCGAATCATTATCAGTCATCCTTTACTCATATTTTAACGCATCAATTGGATTAAGTCGAGCGGCACGAATAGCTGGAGCTACGCCAAAAAATACTCCAATAATCGTGGTGAAGGCAAAAACAAGAAAAATTGACCGTAACGTAATAACCGCCGACAATCCAAACTGGGCATCCATAATAGCACCTCCTATAAAGGCTAATCCAATGCCGATAACCCCACCCAAAAATGTAAGAAATATTGCTTCAACCAAAAATTGGATGAGAATATCAAGTCCTGACGCTCCGATGGCTTTTCGTAAGCCTATTTCCCTGGTGCGCTCAGTAACAGATACCAGCATAATATTCATCACCCCAATGCCGCCCACCAGTAACGAAATAGCCGCAATACCACCCAACATAGTTGTCAGCACTCCCAAAATCTGATCAAAGACTTCCAAAAGTTCTTCTTGATTGGTGATAGTGAAATCCTCCACTCCTTCGTGCGCCTCGAGTAGCGCTAAATGAATGGCGGACTGCACCTCTGCAACCTTATCAGCATCTATGGTAGTGATGGCAAATTGATTAATATCTGTTGTACCTGTCAGCCCCTCTGCAGCTGTCAGAGAAATAATCACCATATTGGTTAATGTAGGATCCCGCAGTAGGCTTGCGTTCTCATCTGCCTCCTGCGTACGAATAACTTCAAACTCCTCCTTGCCAATATAAATATTCTTCCCCAGCACGGTCTCGGCGGTCTCATCAGGAAATAGCTGTTTGACAGCACCAGACTGCAGTACCGCTACTTGATCACCATTATTAAATTCATCATCGCTAAACAATCTTCCAAATGTTTCACCCGAATCAAGTCCCGAACCGATAAATACTGATTCCACATCACTGGTACTTCCCACAACAGTAATTTGCATCCGTGCCCGTGAAAAAAGTCCTTCATCAACTTCGTCAATTGACAACGCCGTCTCTGTTGGAGCTTCTGACGGTGCCACTGGTAGAGTGATGGCCACTGGCAACGGGACCACAGCCATAGGTACCACAAATTTAATTCCCGCTACTCCTTTAATTGTTTTATAATCGTCCGTACTGAAAGAGCCCGCGTTGCCGACAGGTCCACCACCAAAACCAGTACCGGGTAATATCATTATAACGTTAGAACCGAGACCTTCTATCCGCCCAGCAATTTCACTTTTCACTCCCTCGCCAATACCCACCAAGAGTACAATAGAAAAAACACCAATAATTACTCCCAGCATCGTCAAAAAAGAGCGTATTTTTTTTGCCCAAATCGCCTTGAGAGCCAACTTTATATTTTCAATCAATTTATACATAGCTTAATTAACTATTTTACCATCCTGAATATTTATAAGGCGGTTAGCATATTTTGCTATGGCTAAATCATGAGTGACCAGTATAATAGTGGTCCCCTTTTTATTTAAACCTTTCAATACTTCCATAACTTGAAAACCGCTCTGGCTATCCAAATTTCCCGTTGGTTCATCAGCTAATAATACCATAGGCTCATTAGTCAAAGCCCGGGCAATGGCCACGCGCTGAAGCTCTCCGCCGGATAGCATGTTAGGTTTATGCCTCACCTTGTCCCCTAGGCCCACTAATTCCAACATCTTTTTTGCCCGATCCCGCCTAGCTTTAGGCCTTATACCTTTGTAGACCAGGGGCAATTCCACATTTTTCACGGCTGGCATGCGAGGTAGTAAATTAAAATTCTGAAAAATGAAACCAATTTTATTTCTTCTGATCTTAACCAGTTCACGCTGATTCAGTTTATCAATCTCCTCACCATCAAACATATACAAACCGGATGTTGGCTGATCCAGACAACCTATCACATTCATCAAAGTGGATTTTCCGGAACCCGAAACGCCCATGATAGCTATAAAATCTCCCTTGTCTATAGTTAGGGAAATCCCAGCCAATGCCTGAAACTCATTTTCTTTACCTTGGTTGTAAATTTTATTTAAATTTTTTATTTCAATCAACGGCATAATTTTATAGACCGTTCAAACTATAATTCATTAGATCGTTGGTTTCGGCATATCTCTGGTTCAGTGAATCAGCACCTAGTACAACTGTAATGACATCACCGCCGTCTCGGGTGGTACTGGCTTTCAATATAAAGCAGTAGCCGGCTTCGTCCAGGTAGCCGGTTTTCATCCCGGTAATCACTAATGAACTATCTCTCATACCTTTGGCAGTATTATCAATGGTATGCCCAATATCGGTGTTGATGGTTCTAAATCCGTATGACCAGGTGGTGGTACCTTGGAGAATTCTAAAATCCTTAAAAGCATTCCTGGCCATCAAGGCAATTTCATAGGGTGTGGATACATTAGCCGGATCAAGGCCATGCACATCCACAAAATGCGTATTAGCCAGCCCCCAGGACTTTGCTTTGTCATTCATGCGCTGCACGAATTCCTCGCGGGATAAACCGGTGGAACGAGCTAGAGCATTGGAAGCGTTATTGGCTGAACCGACTAGCATAGTGTAGTATAAATCTTTTACGGTAAGTGTTTCGCCTGACGATATATGAAGTCTTGATCCAACGGCGTCATCCTCTGTCTGATATGTTATCACTTGATCCCAAGGCGTATCAGTTTCCAGAAAAATTACTGCCGTCATGAGCTTGGTTAAGCTGGCAATAGAACGTACCGAGTCATAATTCTTGGAATATATGATTTCCCCTGTCTTCTCATTGATAGAGATAACAGCGCTGGCATTTATTGTTGGCTCAGACAGACTGGGTACGGTAACAATCCCATCCGAGGGTGTATCTGTAAATAAACCTAAGACTGTTCCTTCACCTTCTAAAGACCAAACTTGTACCCTGGCAATACCCTTCCACTTTTCCTCTATTTGCTCGAAGGCGGGTAACGTTAAATCAATTACGCGGCGTTCAGAAAAGGGCACAAAGGGGCCGGTTGAGACCACCTCTACGTCAACCATCTTACCATTATCCACGTTACGGACTCGTAGTTTAGTCCCCATAGGGAAATCATTACTGGCTACACCGTATCTATAGCGGCTACTGCGATACCAGGTTGCTCTACCCTCCACCCCTCCGGTATCCTCGAAGACCGCAATGCGAGAAAAAGGCAGATGACTGTAGGCTCTGATATAGCCATTATCATAATCCGCCGATGACGGCAAAGGATTCCATGTTTGTGAAGGTTTGTTCCAAAAATAAATTTGTTTCCGATAATAATTCTTAAAATCAAACTTTATAGCTACAATAAATGGCCGATTCAAAATTAAAGGATCTTTATTGGCCTGGTCCTTCCGCAATATATCATATATATAATAGTCGCTGACCAGACGCTTGCCCGAGGGGGTGGGCAGATAACTGCCATCAAATTTCTTGAGATTTAAATTTATCTCTTCATTTACTAAATCAGGGACGATAGCCAACCTAAAATCTCCCCATGACGGATGGGCTTGTCTGTTAAATTCGGCGGTATACCCTTTTATAATTGTCGGGGCGTCAAACTTGATTAAAAGCGGCTCTACTTGGGCGACAGCGACATGAGTGAATGCTAAACCAAGTATTGACAGACTCGCTAAAATTGAATATCTTTTCATATTAGTTATAGTTGATTATAATAACCTTACTGATAAGTCTCGCGGGTATAGTATAGCGGTAGTACCCACCTACGCTCCGCTTCGGCGGGTAAACTCCACTTTCTCTGCGAGTGTAGTATAACGGTCATTATGCTACCTTCCCAAGGTAGAGACGGCGGTTCGACTCCGCTCACTCGCTTTGCAGATAATGGTTCGACGGAGCCTGTCCTGACGAATGTCAGGATTACCCGCTCTTTAAGCCACCCTAGCTCAGTTGGAAGAGCAATGCTTTCGTAAAGCAGAGGTCGTCGGTTCGATTCCGACGGGTGGCTCCACAATTCTACTAGCAATGCTGGAGCTTGTCCTGACGAATGTCAGGATCTAGCAGAGGTCGTCGGTTCGATTCCGACGGGTGGCTCCAAATCATTCAATGTAATGTACAGTAAAAATGAATCTCGCCCCTATCGGCTACAGACCTATTTAATAAACGGGCTACTATTCAATAGTATTTAAAGGGGCAGCACCCCCGACTTGGCTACTGGCCACATCCAATAATTCATTCTGGTCGCATGTTTCATTAACTCCCAGCACTAATCCACAATCATCTTTCCATTCTAACTCTGATAGCAATACAGATACTTTCTTATTGGCTAATTGCTCATTTATCCATTCATCCACATCTTTGGATTGTATGAGAATATGTGATGCTCGTAACTGTTCTGGACTCTCGTCAGTTCCTTCGATTCTCTCGGTGAGAAGGATAATATGATAGCCAAATTGAGTTTTCACTATACCAGAGGTTTCTCCAATGGCTAAGGCAAAAGCCGCCTCTTCAAATTCTGGCACCATCTGTCCAGTAGAAAAGTAGCCTAAATCTCCGCCTGAGGCTGCCGTGGTATCTTGGCTGTATTCCTTGGCTATATCCTCAAACTCCCGCTCTCCAGCCCTGATCAAGGCCAAAGCCTCCTCGGCTTGCTTTTTTGCTTCTGCATTAATTACTTCATCAGCCGCTATGTATTCTTGTAACTTTGCCCTAAAAAGGAATGGTTCCAAAACTTTTTTCTTAAATTCCTCTTCTGTCCAATTATATAGTTCCTGAAGTGTCTTCTGAACTGCCCCCTCACTTTCCTCTAAACTGGATAGGCTTTTGAATTCATTATCAATATCTGCCTGGCTGACGGTCACACCTAATTCATCAGCCGACTCAGTGAGAAATCTTTCACGAATTAGTCGGGATAAAACGCTCTTCTTTAAAAAAGAATCAGGGGGAACCACAACTAATCCAGGATTACTGGACGCTTGGGCGTTATAAAAAAACTTAAGGGTGTCTATATCAGACTGAAAATCATTATACGAAATCGCCTTGGAATCATACAAAGCTACGGGCAAACGTAGAGTTTTGGCGACTGATAAAATAAAATTATTTTCCCAGCCTAGCTTATAGAAACCGAAACCAGCTACCCCCAAGAATAAAATTATGGCTATCAATACGGATGAGGCAGCAATCCAAACTATGCGGTACCTACTTTTTGAATCTTTTGAATCTGATGAGGACTCACTGGCTCCTTTTTCCGATGTCTTATCGTCTTTGAGCTTATCGTCCTTATCTTTTTCAGAAATATTTTTATCCTCCTCAGTAGTCTTTTTTTCCTCTGGCATAATTTTTTTTAATAATTACTTTAATTACGAATTCTTAAAAAAATAATCCCACCACTGCTGGGGATTAAACACTATATTATCATTGGCTAAATTATTCGTTGCTGAATCCTGACTGCTATCAGAATCCTCTCCTGCGGCCACGCCTAACACTGTTATTACGGATTCACCCTCTCTTTGTAGACCAAGCTTTAGCCGGGCCTGTTCCTCTTTATAGCTGTCGCTCTGAAAATATGTAATTAGAGAATTTAATTCGATATTATTGTCCTCTAGTCTACTTACTTCGTTTTGTAACTCATTAATTTCGCTCTCGATCTGATATTTCCGGATCATTTCTTTGCCCAAGGCTGATGCCAATACTACCAATATAAGCACTTCAAATATGATTACTAATTTTGAACGAAACAACCTGTGTCCAAATGAAGTTTTATGTTTACTATCCATGAATTAAATGATGTACTGATTAAAAAAGTAGGTACATAATAGCATTATTTACCATCCCAGTCAATTGACCTATCATTTTGCATTATTTATTATGTTTTGAATGATTCTATCAATTTCTTCAGGTTTTTTCCCCAATTCAGCATCCGGAAAAAACTGTGATAATATAATCGGCCGCATACCGGATATAATAGTCTCCCTATCCTTGACGTAAACATTAATTTTACAGGGCATACAAAGACCAATTTTAAGATCAGCCCTTAAAAAATCACTGGCGTATTGAGCGCTACAAAATTCCACTATCTTAAACGGTTCTTGCTGAAATCCTTTTTCAGTCAGAGTCTTTTGCACATCATGAACATACAAAACTTTCAGGCCGGCCTCGGTAATTTTTACCTGCACACTGGCGACCGCTGAATCAAAATCTTTAGTGGTAGTAATAGTGTAATCAAAGTCCATTTTTTCCAAATTAATAATTAAATTATTATTTTACCTTAGTGGCCCAATATAGGCAATCCCCTACTAACGAATTTGTACCATAACGGAATTATGGAGCTCAATGCCGACCCGCACCTTCTTAATAACCCTTCTGGCTAGAACATCAATGATGACTACTTCTCCTGATTCAAATAATGGTACGTAAGCAAATTTTTTATCATAGGAAAAGGTAATACCATGTGGCGTTTCACCAACTGTTATCTGATCCAGTACTACATTTTCTTCTACGTCAATCACTGTTATATCATGAGAGCCGATATGAGTAGTCCATAATTCTTGATCACTATAAAATGTAGCAAACTCGGAATAATCCCCTGTGTCAATGCTCTTTAAGACCTCCAGGGTCAAGCCATCTAATAAAAATGTTGACGAGCTACTGAAATTTGTGACCACGCCTACGGCTCCGCTCGGAGAAAAAGAAATCCCATGAGGGTCAATCATCAGGTCTATAGATTCAAATTTACTGGTCTGTAATCCATTGTATTCCAAAATGGTTAACGATCCCTGTCCGCTAAGATTGGTGGTAATAATTTTGGAACCATCAAGTGTAACCGCGATGTACTCCGGAAACGCACCGATAGCAACCTTATTCTGCCGGGAAAAATTATTTGTATCCAGGATTGATACGGTTCCCTCTATTTCATTGGCTACGAATAAAAAATCACCATCTGGAGAAAAAGCTACTCCATGAGCCCCAGAACCAGTGGTGACTGTATTAACCAATCTCAATGTGGTGGTATCTATTATACTAATATTCCCACCGCCATGGTTTGCTGTTACTACCAGCCTACCATCAGGTGAGGCAGCGATGTCATGAGGTGCGTTACCGACTTTAATCTTTTTTACTAATTCCCCATTTCTATCTAAAATAATGACCTCATTAGTATACGAATCTTCAACAAAAAATAATTCATTTATCTTAATATCTTCACTACTCTCACTATTAATAATACTGGGTTGATCCCTGCTAATTACTTTTTTTTCAACTTGGATGAAGGTTACCTCTGACTGTATTACAGATTTATTTTCCATATAAAACATACTAATTGCTAATACGAATGCAATCATTATCAATCCGGGGAAAACAAAATTCTTTCCTAATTTCATGCTTTATTATACCCCCCTATAGTTTATAGCAATAGCTGATATGCTCATACGTATAGTCGTGCTTTCCGTAGGGTCATGGCATTTATTACTACAACTACTGACGATAGGCTCATAACCAAAGCACCAACCGCGGGACCTAGCTGGAAACCAAAAGGAATAAACAGCCCCGCTGCGGCAGGCAGCGCAACTATATTATACCCCAGCGCCCACCATAAATTCTGCAGCATCTTGGAGTATACTTTGCGAGATAAAATAATGAGCCGAACAATATGTTGCGGATTGCTTTGTGTGAGAACAATATCACCCGCTTCGACTGCCACATCGGTGCCGGTACCGATAGCCACTCCAGCGTCAGCCTGTGTCAGCGCCGGGGCATCATTCACCCCATCCCCCGCCATGACCACCACATTTCCTTTTTCTTGAAGCTGCTTAATATAAGTGTACTTCTCCTCCGGTAACACTTGAGAAAAAACCGTGTCAATTCCTATTTGTTTTGCTACTGCCTGTGCCGCTTCATCAGTATCGCCCGTAAGCATGGCGACTTTCACGCCTAACTGATGTAGTTCCTTAACCGCCTGCATTGATTCTTTCTTCACTTGATCACTGAGCATAATAACGCCACGTAGCTCTTTTTTATTGGCAATAAATACCGGCGTGGCGCTATGAAACGATGCATCATCAAATGATTTTTTTATATCATCCGACCATACCCCAAGCTCTTCCATCAAACGCTGATTTCCTACCCAATATATTTCATCAGATACCCGTGCCTTCATTCCTCGACCAGCCAGATTTTTCACTTCGGTGGCCGTTGGTGTGGAAATATTATTCTTTTTCAAATACTCAACTATTGATAAACCAATCACATGAGAGGAATGTGCTTCAATAGCCCCAGCTATGCCAAGCAACTGTTGCTCCTCTCCCGCGAACACCTGGACACTAGTAACACCAAACTCCCCTTTAGTAAGGGTACCCGTCTTATCAAACACTACATAATCCGCATTTTTGATAACTTCAATCTTTTGCATATCTTTGATAAACACCCCATTTTTTACGGCCAAACGTGTAGCGATGGTAGTAACCGTGGGTATGGCTAAACCAAGCGCGTGGGGACAAGCAATCACTAACACCGTAATAGCCAGAGTGGCAGCGATAACGAACGTTTCACCTATAACCACTGACCATACAAATAATGTGGCTAAAGCTATGGTTATAGCGCTAAAGGTTAACCAACGAGCCGCTCGATCAGCCAAGCGCTGCGCTGATGGCTTGGTTTGTTGCGCTTTACGAATCAGGGTCTGAATCTGCCCTATGGTCGATGCTTCCCCTACCCGTTCTAACCGCACTTCCATCGAGCCATCAATGTTAATCGAGCCAGCTACCACTGCATCACCAACCTGTTTCTGAATAGGCTTTGATTCTCCAGAAATATGTGCTTCATTGACATTAGCACCGCCTAAAACAATCGTACCATCGGCCGGTACTTTTTCACCCGGCTTAATGATAACTATGTCATCTTCTTTCAAACTTGTGAGCGCTACATCACGCACTCCGCTATCAGTTTTGAGATGAGCTTCCTTGGGTAATAACTGGGCCACTTCCTGCATAGCGTCTCCAGCAGCAGTCGATGATTTAGCCTCTAAGAAATGCCCAAATAACAATATCCAAATCAAAGTGGCAATTTCCAAATAAAATTCCGTAGTAATAGCAGGGACAAAGGTGGACACAGCAGAAAATAAATATCCCGCCCCCACGCCCAGTGACACCAGCGTCATCATGCCATACTGCCGCATCATTATTTCATGCCGGGCATGTTGGAAAAAAACTAGACCAAAATAAAAAATAATTGTGGCTATAGCAAATTCCAGATATGGCCGAGCTACAAAATCTGGAATACCTAAATATTTAACTGCTGGTGCTGAAAATATCACCAGGGGTACCAATAACCCAGTGACTATAAAAAATCGTTTTAGAAAATCAGCTGCTGCCTCTGGGGTAGCCATCATACTAGCGTGGTCGTGCTTGTGACTACCATGGTCTGATGAACCACCCGATGAATCTTGGGGAACCAAGTCCATACCCCCACACTTGGGACACTTCCCCGGAGTGTCGGAAACTATTTCGGGATGCATCGAACATGTGTACTGAGTTTTTTTGTGACTTGCCTGTTCCATGTTATTTTACCATTCCTTAATTATTATATTTGTTCCAGGCATTAATACCGCCCTCTAAATTTGATACATTAATATATCCCAAATCCAATAATTTCTCAGAAGCAATCCGGCTCATTGACCCTGAACGACAATATACGACTAGAGGAGTATCTTTATCCTCTGGCAAATTACTTACATTACCCTCTATCTCATTATAGGGTATAAAGGCATCAGTACCATCAATATGTGTTTGCTCTGGAATGTGAACGTCCACCAAAAAGATATCCTCGCTGGAGTCCAGAATGCTGTCTAATTCACTAGGCAATATATTTTTATAGCTCGCTGTCTGTTTAATATTTTTGCTAGTACTTTTTGTACTATCTTCATTGCCTCGCATGATAAAAAATGCCAGGGCTCCACCAATGACCAAAACGACAATCATAACTATTGCTAATTTCATAATTTTCTTCCGTTATTTTATGCCAATTCCCTTAATTAATATTTTTTTTAACATCCACCGGAATAGGCAAAAAATTTCAATTCTTGCCTACTTCCGCTAGATATTACTAGCAACATCCATCACCTGGCATATATTTGTTCTCCTTTCCTTATAGGATTGATGAAATTAATGATCCGGTCTATCATATAATTCTAACAGTTCCTTAATGGCTTTTTCGCTTCTCATACCCTTACCTTTTAAGGAATCACGGACACATGAATGCAAATGCTTATCCAGGATAAGTGTATCAACCTGTCGCAAGGCACGCTGTACGGCTAATGACTGGTTTAAAATATCTATGCAATATTTACTTTCCTCAACCATTTTTTTGACCCTATGAAGGTGGCCGTTAATAATAGCTAACCTCCGTAAAGCCTCTTTTTTATTGTCTTTTGGCATATTATTACTGAAAATTTGTTATTCTATTCCCTACCCCCTGGAAGGGGTATATCTGAATAATATACTATTCAAAGGGTATGTCAACTATACACCGCAGATAAACTAGAAGAAATTTAGTTGTTATTTATCTTTAATAAAATTTACAATCCTCTCTTCATCAAATTGCTCCATGGCCTCTTGCTTGCCTAAACGTGTCACCACAATCATGCTGGACATATTCTCAAATGGTGACAAATACACAAATTCCGGGTACTCTTCGGCGATGCTAGTTAGTTTGTCGATCAAATCAGAACTGCAGTCAAAATCCTCACAATTATAGTTTATATGGACGCCCGGCGGACCCTCTCCATCAGAATGCTCAAACATATGCCGATAGGTGGAGAGCGGCATGGGCGTGTCAATAATATGAGCCGAAGGACTAGCCTCAATGTGAGGATTCATAGATTTAGGTGGCAGCACGCCTCCACTACCGGCCAATACGGTAATGCCATAAATCACCCCAGCCACAGCTATGAATATCGCACTATAGCTAGCTACTGACTTCATACGATGTTTGCGCCCCTGCTGAGCAAACTCCTTGGACTGCTCGTCTCTTCTCAACTTTCGTCGTTCTCTTTTTGTTAGTGATTGATCATTGCCATTCATATCATTCATATTAATGAAATTACTTATTTAGATACTAGGTGCAACTTTGCACAAGAGTGGATTTTGTATTTTTTTTGACACACTGTAAATCGACCACATTAGCAAAGACAAACTCAATAATCCAATTTCTAACCCCTGCAGCGGAAGAAATCCGACAAAGGCCCCAGTAGCGGACAGACCAATGACTGAAGAGAGAATAACAGAACCGCATGAGGCGCATCCGACACCGATCAAACTTAGGAATATACCGAGCGTACTTGTTCCCCCTGCTAAATCAAATTTAATACGGTTTTTCAGGTAATAGACAAGCAGAGAAATGCTTATGCCTGCAGTTATGGTAATAATAGCAAATAACACTTTCCCCGTTAATGTAACATTTACGCCAAAAGTCAACAATAGGCTACCTACTATTTTAGCTCGGGCTGCCCCATCAAAGCTGTCAGATGTGAAAATAGTGGCCATTAAATCACGCTGCGGCAGCAGGCTATTAATCGCCACCAAAATCGTAGTAACCAACAAAGCTAATACGACAAACCAGGGTTTCGACAAAACCATTTTAACTGACGTGACTATATCATTCAGTCTTTGTGACATATTATAACTCAATTACTCACTTTTTAAATTCTCTGAATTTAGAGTAATGAGTCGATAATACTCTTCAGGGCACTGACCGGCTGAGCACCGCTAATCGGTACTGTTTCCCCGCTGGCACTAATGGCTACTGAATATGGCGTACCATTACCGCCTGCTGTAACTGCATCTTGGTATTGAGCCTCCACCTTGTCAGCAAATTTACCGCTATCTAGGCATGTCTGGAATACACCGACGTCTAATCCGACGTCACCAGCAATTTCTGGTAACTGACTCAAGTTAAGTCCGTCGTTGGAGGGAGTAATCTCAAATAAACGATCCGTAAATGCCCAAAATGCATCATTACCACCTTGATCAGCTGCGCATTCAGTGGCTTCAGCTTCTATGCGCGCCTTGGCATGAAGAGAATCCAGTGGGAAATGCCTGTAGACCCAGGCTACCTGATCTCCGTAGTCATCAACTATTTGCTGCATTGTTTCGT
>JADFTK010000017.1 GCA_022560375.1 Patescibacteria group bacterium | reverse complement strand
ATTTTTTATTTTGAATGATTAAGATGCTACCTTATTCAGTTCTGCTTCTATAGTTTGCTTTTGCTGGACACCTACACCCTGCCAAACCGACTCACCGTCTTTAAACAGCACTATGGTAGGAATACTCATAATACCATATTTCTGTGCGGTATTGGGACTCTCGTCAACTTCTAATTTAGCGATTTTGGCTTTCCCTTCATAGGCTTTAGCTAATTCGTCTACAACTGGTCCCTGTATCTTGCAAGGCCCACACCACTCAGCCCAAAAATCAACTAATACTGGCTTGTCGGACTTAAGTACTTCTTTTTCAAAATTATCATCGGTTAGATGTAATGCTGACATAAATTTATTCCTTTCATTATTAATACTTACTTAATTATAACTTCTTTACTAAGATATAGCTAATTATAATGTTTTAAAAATCAGCTCTATCGCTCGCTTTAAATCACCCTGAGCATTTTTTTGTTTGGAATTTTTAAAACATCCATTTACTTCTTGCTCAAGTACAGTGGCTGCTACTTTGTCCAGAGCCTCTCTAGCGGCAACTATTTGCTGCAGTATAGATGGACAATCCCTTTTATCAAGCAGCATACGCTCTATACCCACCACTTGACCCTGAATTCTATGTAATCTGGTCTGGACTAAGGCCGGATCACATGCCACGCTCTTAGATCTAATTTTTTTTACACTTGTCATTGCTATCTAATTATTATATACTCCCCCCCAGTATATATTAATATGATTTTTTTGTCAAGCCGTAAATAAATAAAGACCTACTAATTAGTAAGTCTTTGTCAGAGAATACTATTTGTATATATTCAATATGAATCATAAAATCTACAATAAAAAAACCAGAAGCATGGGTTCCGTCTCTTAGAAGTATGCCTGCCTCATAAACTGAGCGCCAATAGAAGCCCATGTAACTAAGTATCTCCGCTAGGTCGTCAAGGATATAATGAGGGCCAAAAAAAATAATGGCCAGTTTTTAGATTCCAGAATAGGCAGAGGTCTCTTTAAAAAAAATCCACACCAGTATTTTCACCTAGTAGTGGAGTAACAGATTCACTTATTCTGCCTACATCATTTTCTTCTACTGAAACTACTGCACCCCGCTCATCTTCAAGATGAGCGACCAGCTTAAAACTATTTTCACTCATATGACTATTCACTTTAAACTCCTTCCTAAAAGGGTTACTCGGGATCTTAATTTATTAATGATCAAGTTTATTGAGTTTATTATTATAGAAGACTCAGCTACTTACAAAGTAAATAGTATAAAAATGGTGGACCTGAGGGGACTCGAACCCCTGACTTCTTCCATGCCATGGAAGCGCTCTAGCCAACTGAGCTACAGGCCCATAAATATAATTGTAGTAAATAGCTTAACAACTACACCCAAATAATTCAATAGTTATTATTTTAACTTTAAAAAGGATCAATAATTATGTTACCGTATCCTCTACCAACGCCAGACCCATCGTTCGGTAACCGTCGTATCGTGGATGCGTCAAGGTGAGCAAAGATCGTAAATTGATCTTTGCGTTGAGAAAGGCTCCTCTGGGTCGCACCGCTAAACAAAAAATGTTCCACGTGGAACATTTGTGAATAAAAGAAAACAGCGTATCTAGCAACAGAAACCACGCTGTTTTCTAATTAATTACTTGGAAACGTTTCTGGTAATCCTTTCCAGTATCTCACGAGCGGTATCTTTTCCGCCGAGGCCAAAGGCCAGTCCTCCTGCCAGTGAAATCATTACCACTATACCGGTAAAAAGTATCTTCAATAGATCTGGTGCAATTTTTAGCTGAACCATGGCGGCAATAAGTGCAAAGACGAATATTGACCATTTCGTAAGTGAAGCCAAAAATTTAGAAGCACCAATATTAGCTGCTTCGCTAGCATTTTTTACCACATTATGTAACAGGTTGGCCACTAATATGCCAATAACTAAAATTGCAATGGCAGCTATTACGTTAGGCAGATAGGCAACTAGTCGATCAAGAAAATCAGAAAGCTGGGTCAATCCGGTCACACTTACCATGGCAGATAAAAAAACTATAAGCACAAACCAGTAAACTACACTTGATAATAGGCGTGTAAATGTAATTTTAAGTCCAGCTTTTTCGAAAAGCAATTTTATCCCAATACTCGAAACCACTTCCTCTAACTTAATAGCTCTAAGTATCCTCCTGGCAATAGATTCAAATATCCATGCGAATATAAAACCAGCGAACAGCAATGTGATCGCTACCAGGATTGTGGAAATAGAACCTGTAACCTGTACCCAAAAATCAGTAAACGATTGTAATACTATTTGAGTTGTATCATCCATTCTCTTCACCTCCTTTCGCTGAGCTCAATTATCTTGAGCAGTGATTAATCTGATTCCATTATACCATAATAATTCTCAATTAGTAATGGTGATGCCTAATTGTTTCTTTTTTTATAATGAATACATGGTCATGCCGAACTTAGTCTGATTAGAGAAGCTATCGTTACTGGACCTAGGGAGAATCGAACTCCCGTCTGAGCAATGCGAATGCCCCATACTACCACTGTACTATAGGCCCACGCTTCAAGGATGGCAGCTAAACATAATCAAGCAAAACGATTTAGTTTCACAACTATTACATTTATCTTACGCTTAATTGCCCTCGAGGGGAGTCGAACCTCTATCTAGGGCTTAGGAGTCCCTTGTTCTATCCGTTGAACTACGAAGGCATATTTAAATGTGAGTGTGGGAAAGATCGCTATTACCGCATTCATCACAGTATGTCGCCGAAGAGGCGACTATCCGTTGTCAGCCAGAGGCTGATCCCTGCCCGTCCGGCAGGCGGGCGCCTTTGGCGGAAACTACGAAGGCATATATTAAGGTGAGTAGAAGAATATCTCTATTACTTTTATTTTTTCATCAGGATGTCGCTGAAGAAGCAACTATTCGCTGTCAGCCGGACCTGCCTGTCGGCAGACAGGGGTTTATCCTTGCCCGTCCGACAGGCGGACGCATTTTAGCTGAAACTACGGAGGCATGGACAATTAAATTTGAAGTTCTACTTGACTATATTTTTCATTATTAATGTTCCACGTGGAACATTTATTCAAAATATGATTTTCTTATTTTTTTGCTAATTCAGCTTTAAGACCAAAAATTTGCTTATATTAGCAAAAAACTTGCAATTTCAAATCAATAACGGATACAGTGGTTATTAAAATTATGCTAATATGAGCCGTATTTTAGAGTCGTAAAACACTATTTACCCAAAAAATCCGTAATTTTACTGGCAATCATGCTCAAACCATCATAATTTGTATCATAAACCATCAAACCGACTAAAACCAGAAATAGTACGCTCATCAAAACTACTACTGAGACGAGCTCCTTCTTTAATATCATTTGGCTATCCTTACTGAATTTTTCTCGTGAATTGTCATTAAAACTAATATTTTCACTCTTTTTCTCACTCTTTTTCTCTGTGCTTACTATGTTTAATGGGGTTTCTTCGACGTTTAATGGGGTTTCTTCGACTTGTTTAAAAAATTCCTGATTATTGATTAAATGCTCCATGCCTTGAAATGGTTTTTTCGATTTCTTATTCTTACTCATAAGTTATTAAATAAAGAAATTAGAATAGGTAATTTCTAGTTTAAAACAAGATTGGAAAAATTACAATTGATATTTGACTAAAATTAGCTAAAATACTAAAATAAATAATAACTAAACTAATATTTCTAAATATATGTCCTTATTTCCTTCTGAAGAAAACACTCAAGGGAGTGAGACTATCATTGGACAATCTGTAAAAGTAGATGGTAATTTCCGTGGCGATGGAAATGTAACTGTCGACGGTGAAGTTCAAGGTAGCCTGAAAACAAACCACGATCTAAAAATTGGTGTCACTGCAAAAATTAAAGCTGAGGTAGAAGCAAGAAACTTAATTTTATCCGGCGAAATTAAAGGTAATATAAAAATCAGAGAAAAAACGCAACTGAATAAATCCGCAAGAATACACGGCAACCTAGAAACTAAAATCCTTATAGTAGAAGAGGGTGCCATTCTGAACGGAAAGTGCACCATGGTAAATGATCAAATTCAAATTCCTGAAATCAAAAAGGCAAGTAAGTAAATATGTATTACTACATATACGATGCTTCCTTGAATGATAAAAAATATTCTTCCAGTATCCATCGAATTGAGAATAGATTAATGCAATTAGGAATTAGTGGACGCATTGAAAAACTTTCTCTACTAAAAAGTTTTAAAGAAACAGTTGAAGACGCGGTAAAAAAAGGAGCTACGACGATAGTTGCCGTGGGTAATGATAATACTGTCAGTAAGATTGTAAGTGTACTCCCAAGTTTAAATATTACTTTTGGTATTATCCCCGTGGGACCAAACAATCAAATAGCGAGGATACTTGGTATACCTGAAGGTGAGCAAGCATGTGATGTCCTCTCGGCTAGAATTACAGAAAAAATAGATCTAGGCAAAGCCAATCAATATTACTTTATAAGTTCGCTGGCCATCCCCCAAAGCAAAGATATAATTGTAGATTGTGGGGACTATAATATCAGTGCCAGCTCAAACCATAGTAGCCTTAACATTTACAATATAAATACCACGGAAAAATCTGGATACGGAGAAAAAAAAAGATATGGATCAAATCCAAAAGATGGCCTGCTAGAAGTGGTATTTGAATCGCCTAAGCAAAGTCATGGTTTGAGAAATTTCTTTAAAAAGGAATACTCAACTAAAAGTATATTCCCCTTAAAAAAATTAAAAATAAAATGTAGCACCAACTCTCTTCCTGTAATAGTTGACGGTCAAGTTACCTTTAAAACCCCTGTTACCGTAGAGGTGGCTCCAAAAAAACTGAAGGTCATAGTCGGAAAAAACCGTATGTTTTAAACATAATCCAAGAAAAGGCAATTATTTCATCCCGGTCTTTTCCAAAGATCGTTTTTGATTCAAATAATTTAATATATAACATGAACGTAACCGAATTAGCCAGAAGAATACATGTCTCACCAAACGAAATGCGGGATTTATTACCGCGGCTTGGTTTTGATATTGGACGTAAAGCTATAAAAGTAGATGAAAAAGCTGCCCAAACTATTATCGAGCGAGTACAATCTAGCCCAGACATCATAGAAAAATATCGCCAAGAAAAACTATCGTCAGACGAAACCGAAGATGAAATAACCGAAACCCACGATGAAAAAATTACCATACCGTCCGTAATAACTGTTCGTGATTTTGCCACCTTAATAAATAAACCGGTGGTGGTGGTTATCCAGGAACTCATGAAGAATGGCATATTAGCAAATTTAAATGAACAAATCGACTACGAAACTGCCAACATTATTGCTCAAGATTTTGGCTATACTACCACTACCCAGACAATAGAAAAGGATTTGAGAAATATTGATGATAATAGTATTGAAAAATTACTATCGGAGGATTCAGAAAATTTAACTCCTCGCCCGCCTATTGTGGTGGTGATGGGCCATGTTGATCACGGTAAAACACAACTTCTCGATACCATCAGGAAAACAAAGGTTGTGGAACAAGAATCTGGCGGTATAACACAACATATTGGAGCTTATCAAATAATTAAAAATAAGAATCCCATTACTCTCATTGACACGCCAGGCCATGAAGCATTTACCACTATGCGCTCCCGCGGGGCAAGAGTAGCTGACCTGGCCATATTAGTCATTGCCGCTGATGATGGCATCAAACCACAAACAGAGGAGGCTATCCAGATTATCGAAAGTGCCAAACTACCATTCATTGTGGCTATAAATAAAATGGACAAAACAGAAGCAGACCAAGAAAAAATAAAGCAGCAATTGGCACAAAAAAATCTGTTACCGGAGGACTGGGGCGGAAAAATAATGACCATTCCCGTTTCCGCCAAAACAGGCGATGGCATTGATCGACTGTTAGAAAGCTTACTATTACTAGCTGACGTAGAAAAAGAAAATATCCAAGCCAATACCGAACGATCAGCAATTGGCACCGTTATAGAATCTCATATAGACAAAGGTGAAGGCCCCGTGGCCACTGTCATCGTCCAAACGGGGACTCTCCATCAGGGTGATACCGTTCAGGTTGGCCATGTAGTGGGTAAAATAAAAGCTATGAAAGACTTCCAAGGTACTGATATCATTCTGGCTACTCCGTCTATGCCAGTGAAGATACTTGGCCTCAAAGAATCTCCCGAAGTCGGAGATGTATTGAGAGTAACAAATGCTAACCAGTCTTTGAAAAAAATAAAGAAGCAACTCCAGCAAAAAAGAACATCCTACCGCAACAAACAAACTTGGCAACAGACACAAACCAAAGGAGGAGGGGGAGAAGATGACGATGAAAAAAATAAAAGCAAAAAAGTAAATGTTATTCTCAAGACAGATACAGTGGGATCCCAAGAGGCAATCGCCCAGTCGCTTGAGCAAATTACTGCTCAGGATATAAAAGTTGTCATCGTAAAAAAAGGTCTAGGTAATATTACTGACGATGACGTACTACAGTCAGAAAGCTCTGGTTCACTAATTTTTGGATTTAATGTTAAAATAAATCAAAGGGCTGAAGAATTAGCCAAGGAAAAAGAATTGCCAGTAAGAATTTACAGCGTTATTTATGATCTAATAGATGAGGTACAAAAAGAGACTGATAAATTAGTCACTTATGAAACAGAGGCGATTGAATTAGGAAGAATAAAAGTTCTGGAAGTGTTCAGAACAGAAAAAAACAGCATGATCATTGGGGGGATGGTCACTAAGGGGAAAATTATAAAAGATTCCATGGCTAAAATCATTCGTGACGACGAAGAAATTGGCACCATTACTATTACCCAATTACAGAAAGCCCAGCAAGAGGTCAACGAAGTAGCGGCTGGCACTGAATGCGGCATTCAGCTTAAGGGCACTGATAATATTTTACAGAATGATTTTATCGTAGTTTATAAGGAAGAAATAAAAAAATAACTTTTCTTTTTCAATAACAGGCTCAGCCGTAATGAAGTGTCCCATCGAATAAAAAAAATTAATGAGCTAATAAAGCAAGAACTGGGTAATGTTCTGTTAACAGAGATAGCCTTACCAGACGACAGCCTGGTTACTATTACCGGTGTCTCTACTACCAGAGATCTTGGACAAGCCTATATAACCTTCAGCGCCCTACCTACAGATAATCAAAATAAAATACTCTCTCTACTGAAGAGCCGAGCGAAATTTTTGCAATTTCAATTAAGTAAAAAAATGGCTCTCAGGAGGGTACCGAAACTACATTTTAGCCTAGACGACTCACAAGCAAATGTTGATCACATTGATAAACTTATTGACAAGATTAAAAAAGAGGGCTAGGGTAGAATATTGATAAATCGAGACTAAAAAGAATATACTCATAAATATATGATGGAATTCTATCCATTATTCCAAAAAATCAAAGAAGAGATAGAAAAAGCGCAAAAGGTAGTGGTTATCGCCCACCAAAATCCTGATGGTGACACCCTGGGAGCTCTGCTAGGAATAGCTCATTATCTTAAACTGAACAACACTGACCATAAACTTTTTTGCACTACCTCTGTTCCTGATTATCTACGTTTTCTCCCAAATGTAGATGCTGTTCATAGCCATGAGTCAATATTATTAGACAACGAATTTGACGTGATCATTATTTTAGATTCAGGCGATCTAGCCTACGCCGGAGTAGACATCCACTTCCGAAAATTAAAAGGTCTGCCTATAGTAATAAATATTGACCATCACGGAACTAATACTAATTATGGGCACATCAATCTAGTACACCCTCAAGCATCGTCAACCTCAGAAATAATATACCATTTCCTTGATTATTTTCGCACGCCCATCGACAAGGAAGTGGCTACATCTCTGCTCACGGGCATCCTGACTGATACTGGTGGCTTTTCTAATATGGGTACTACGCCATCGTCAATGGAGGTGTCATCTAAACTTTTAGCGCTAGGGGCAAGGGCCAGAGAAATTGTCAGTAATACCCTACAGAATAAATCATTAGCCCAGCTACAACTGTGGGGCAGGGCCTTATCTCGCCTCAAGCAAGATAAAAAAACTGGCATCGTATCAACTATTCTAACCCAAAAAGACTTCCAAGAATTGAAAATTGAGGAAAGCTCTGAGGGGATAGCCAACTTCCTCAATAACGTTGAACAAGCTAAGGCAATTTTAGTTATGTACGAGAAGGGAGATGGCACTATCAAGGGAAGTTTACGCACGACTCGTAACGATGTAGATGTGTCAAAAATTGCTAAATATTTCGGAGGGGGTGGACACGCCAAGGCAGCTGGATTTTCAATAAAAGGTACCTTCGTTGAAACTAAAACTGGATGGCAAGTTATTGAAAGTCCAAAACAAGATAATTTTATTGATAAATTATCTAAAGCTATTAGGATGTAATTAGTTGTTCGTTATTTATCCCGACCAGCAAAAATGGTCGGAAGTGCAACATCCAACCTCACAAGCAAGGGAGTTTCGCAATGAAACCTTTCACCTAGCTACGTCCACGTAACCATAACGCCCAATAATTCGGGGTTTCACTACCTCGTAATCCAGGGGAGGTTCCCTCGAAAACTGTCGTAAAAAACGTCAGTTTAAAAAACATTGCCGCCCAGGCCCATCATATCTACTGATATCTGGCCGGGCGGGTTTTATTATATGTTCTAAAATATTTATTAATTTAGTACCCCCTTTTTTTGAACCTACTAAACGATGATGGAGAAAATACGGGATCCCCTACTACAGTAAAAGTGCTTTTCCTTGCCTTTTTACCCCAAAGTTGACAAAGTATAACTACGTATTTATAATGTATATTACACTTTAATAAAATAACTTAATATGCATCTCATACCTACCGTTATAGAAAAGTCATCGTTCGGAGAACGAGCGTATGACATATACTCTCGGCTTCTTAAAGAGAGGATTATCTTCCTGGGCAGCCCAATTAATGACATTGTGGCCAATACGGTAATTGCTCAGCTTTTATTTTTAGAATCTGAAGATAAAACCAAGGATATTAAAGTATACGTCAATACACCAGGTGGTTCGGTCACTGCGGGTATGGCCATTTATGACACCATGCAATATGTAAAACCGGACGTAAACACGATTTGTGTTGGTTTAGCAGGATCAATGGGAGCAGTGCTGTTAGCTGCCGGCAAAAAGGGCAAACGGTTTGCCCTGCCTAATTCCGAAGTGCTGCTGCATCAAATAATGGGTGGCGCGGAAGGACAAGCCAGCGACATTCAAATACGTGCGGAACACATTCTCAAAATTAGGGATCGCCTAAACCACATACTAGCCAAGCACACGGGCAATTCTGTCGAAAAAATTAAGAAAGATACTGATCGTGATTTCTTTATGACTGCAGAGCAGGCAAAAAAGTATGGTGTGGTTGATAAAATAATCCAATAATTTTTTGGATCTGAAATACTAATCTAATATAATCCTTTCCTTAAGAAGCCAAGGGGCCGCCATAGCGGTACACCTAGGCTTTTATATAATCAAATAATAATTAGAGAAATATATGGATGGATCAACAGTATGGATTTTAATATCAGTAGTTGGAACTGGTGGGGGCATGCTAGTAGGTTGGATTGGCCGCAAAACATGGGCTTCACAACAAATAGAATCTGCCGAAGCTAAATTACAGCAGGCAATCCAAGAAACAAAAAATAAACAAAAAGAGCTGATTATCGAAGCGAAAGATAAATCTCTTGGAATTCTTGAAAATGCCAAAAAAGAAGGTGAGGAAATACAGAAAGATGTCAGGCACCGCCAAGAACGGCTGGAAAAAAGAGAAAGTATGTTTGACCAAAAACTTCTTTCTATAGAAGAGAGTGGTCAAAAACTTGAAGAAAAAAAGGTTCAATTGGAAACCGCTAAAAATGAAATAAATAAAATCAGAGAGGATCAAATTCAAAAACTTGAAAAAATTGCCGGGCTGAATAAGGAAGAAGCCAAAAAAGTTCTGCTGGATAATACAGAAAATGAGATAAAAGATGAATTAGTACAGCGAATCAATAAATTACAGCGAGAATCAAGCGAAACCCTAGAACGCGAAGCAAAAAACATGCTTAGCCGGGTTATCCAAAGAACCGCCAGCGCCCATTCAGCTGAAACCACTACCACTGTTGTCCACTTGCCATCTGACGAAATGAAAGGACGGATTATAGGACGAGAAGGAAGAAACATTAAAACTCTTGAACAATTAACCGGAGTAGAAATCATCGTTGATGAAACTCCTGAATCAATCATTATTTCAGGATTTAGCCCTATTCGCAGACATTTAGCCAAGCGAGCTTTGGATAAACTCATTCAGGATGGACGCATACACCCGGGACGCATCGAAGAAGCTATTGAACAAGCTAGGAAAGAACTAGCACTTGATATAAAAAAAGCCGGAGAAGAAGCGGCCTACGAGGTTGGCATAGCCGGCCTGCAACCCAAATTGATTCAAATTCTTGGTCGCCTAAAATATCGCACCAGCTACGGACAAAATATCCTGCGCCACTCGATTGAAGTCGCTCATTTATCCGCACTGATGGCTGAAGAACTAGGGGCCGATGTGAATATTGCCAAAAAGGGAGGCTTTTTACACGACATTGGTAAAGCTGTAGATCATGATGTGCAAGGCACGCATATGCAAATTGGTGGCGATATCGGGAAAAAATTCGGCATATCACAAGAGGTAATAGACTGTATTGTTAATCATCACGAAGACAAGCCCCCTACTTTAGAAGCGCTCATAGTGCAGATTGCTGACTCAATTTCTGGAGCCAGGCCTGGCGCCAGAAAAGACACTTATGAACAGTATTTGCAACGCCTAGATGAACTGGAAAATATTGCTAAAGACTTCGAGGGAGTAGAGAAAGTCTACGCCATCCAAGCTGGACGTGAAGTCAGAGTGTTTGTTGTTCCTGAAAATGTTGACGACTTACAGGCGCTCAAAATGGCCAAGGATATAGCCAAAAAAATCGAGCAGGAGTTAAAATACCCTGGCGAAATAAAAGTAACTCTCATCCGCGAAAAAAGAATTACTGAGTATGCCAGATAATAAGCTTATTAAAATACTTTTCTTTGGGGATATAGTGGGCAAACCAGCCCGTAAAGCCATAAAAAAAGTTCTTCCGGAGCTTAAAAAAGAATTAAATCCTGACCTAGTAATTGCTAACGCAGAAAACCTGGCACACGGTATTGGAGTTACAAAAAAAACTCTGGCTGAGTGCCTCGATTATGGAATTGACTTTTTTACTTCTGGTAATCACATCTGGGGCAAGCCTGACATTTATGAAATATTCAAAGACGCTCAGGCACCAATAATCCGACCAGCCAACTACGGCCACGAAATGCCTGGCAGCGGGTCCAGAATCGTTATGGTGGGCACCAAACAACTGCTTATCATAAATCTTCACGGACAAGTTTTCATAGAAGAGGAATTCATGAACCCTTTCCACGCCATTGATCAAATTTTAGAGGAATATAAGCAAACTGAATTGGCAGGTATTATTATCGATTTTCATGGAGAGGCAACTTCCGAAAAAACTGCCTTTGGCTGGCATGTTGACGGTAGAGTCTCAGCCATGGTTGGCACCCATACCCACGTCCCCACTGCTGATAATCGTATTTTAACTCAGGGAACTGCTTATATTACAGATATTGGGATGGTAGGTCTCAGAGATTCAGTAATTGGGATAGATAAAGACATTATTTTAGATAAATTTCTGGACAAGCAGTCTAGGCCTCATGATATAGCTGATAGCGGTGAGTGCGTGGTAAATGCGGTAATGATAACTATTGATTCAGGTACAAAAAAATCAACCTTAATTGACAGAATTCACAGAGAGGTTAATATATAAATAGTCATTAATTATCATATTGGATCATGAATAAAGCTGAACTTATAAGTAGAATATCTGAAAAAGTTGGGGTCTCAAAAAAGCAGGCGGAAGACGTCATAGATGCTTTTGAGGAAATCACCATTGAAACTCTTAAGCAGAAGGGTGAAGTCACCCTGACTGGATTTGGAACGTTCGTATCCAAAGAGCGCTCTGCCCGCGCCGGAGTAAATCCGCAAAATCCTTCCGAAAGGATCCAGGTTCCAGCAGTAACTATCCCTAAATTCCGAGCTGGTAAAACACTCAAGGATGCTCTGAAGAATAAAAGCTAATTACCAAACTATAATCAATAATAAAACCCGTCTCCTAAATAGACGGGTTTTTTGCAACGAGATACCTAATTGGCAAGCTTGCAAACAACAGCGGTAACGTTGTCTTTACTGCCATTACGAATAGCTCGTTTGGCGATTGCCGCTGCCAGTCGTTGCGGTGACCGCCTACCCTTTGCCAGCTGCAGCAGCTCATCATTAGTGACAGACTCCCAGACGCCATCACAAATGAGACAACAGAAACGATCATCAGGCCGAATCTGATAATTAACTATCTCCGGACTGGGTATGATACCGGCCGACTCAAACGAGTGATCGCCCAGCGCCCGCGTCATCATCAAAGCGCTGCCATTGGTAGGATGAGCAATGTACTCCGTACTACCCTTCAATACGATTACTCCTCCTGAATCCTTAATTCGACTTCGCTCATCTGCATTGCTAGGACGGTGGTCACGAGTAAGTGTAATAACAGTCGAACTACCAATAATGATACAGCGACTGTCACCAACCCAACCACATGTTAGTTGAGAACCAGAGCAATGCACCACCATAGCGGTCGTCCCGCCTGCAGTCTCGTTAATCTTCTGATGTACATCGTCGAATGAGTCCTCGATTGCATCCCGCGGATTCACTCCAGCCGAAAAATACTCTGGCATTATCCGAGCAGCTGCTTGAGACCCACCAGCACCACCATGCCCATCGAATAAACCGCACACAAATCCACCAACTAGTGGAAGCATAAAAAAAGAGTCTTCTTGAAATTCACGTCCTCCTCTTAACGAAGCTACACCAAACAAAATATTGGCCTTCTCGCTAACCATATAACCTCCTTTTATTCATATAGTACTTACTTAAAGAACAGTGCCTTACTGTACACCCAGACACAATAACATGTCAATTATAAAACCCCCTTCCATTACAATAAAAGGGGGCTGTTAAAACAGGAGTGTACTTAGCCGATTCTTCATAGGCAGACGTTGCTTCGCTACAAAACTAGTAACTGCTCTCATCCGTACCGTAATTAACAAATAGTTTGGTGCTCGCAGATGCCTGCCTGCCGCAGGCAGGGACTTTCCGCCAAAGGGTTGTTGCGCCAGCCAGAGGCTGGTCAGCCTATGGCTGAGATGCGCCTTTGGCGCGGAACCATCCTCTCGCATTTGCTCGCAGATGGATTTGAACCATCGACCCCCACGTTATAAGCGTGATGCTCTAACCGCTGAGCTATGCGAGCAAATGCGAGAGGACAAGTCGTTAGCTTGTTCAGCTCTAGAAGATAAGTGCGCTGCTCTCCGCCCGACTAGGCGACGCTAGTCGTTCGGACAGATAACCGCTGAGTCCCGACCTCGTTTTAGTGGTTGTGCATCCTCGATCCCGCATCGCGGATCGCGGATCGGGACTATACGAGAAGAAATAAACATTACAAAATCTATCCTTACTATATACACCCCTATAAAGTGTTTGGCAAGGATTAGTTGTAACTATGATTTTCCTATACCTACCTTACCAAAAAATCTCACCAATCGGCTCTGCGCTTTATCCTCTACTAATTTCATAAATAGCAACGTCCAGGCCGTGTACTGAAAAGACACATATATTCCGCCTAAAACTCCAGCAATAATGAACCAGGCTAAAGTTCCTACTACCACTGCTACGGCTACCCCGGTCGATGAACCAAAAAATAAAGCAGCAATGGCTATTAATGCAAATGGCACTGCCGTTAATCCAAGCGCAACAACAATTACTAGACCAACTATAATACCAATCAGTATGATTATTAAAGCCATCTCAATACTAACGAGCCAATTCTTTTTAAAAAGCTGCCAACCAAGTTTCATGGACTCTCCCACTTTTTTTCTCTGAATTACTATGTAGGCAATGGCATATCTCACTATAAATGCGATGACGGCAGAAATAGGCACCAGCACTATAAAGAATAGAATTATAAACAACAAACCGCCTAGGGCATTGCCCTTAACTAGAAACCAAGACAGGAGAGTCGTGCCAACAATTGTTAATACTACGTATATGGCCCCTTTTAAAATAACGTTAACCAGAAGAACCGAACCAAAATGGCGATTACCAGCTCGGTATCCCTCACCATAGTTAGTCTCTCTTTTTTTTGATATTTTACTAACTGCATCAAACAAGGCAATCTGAGAAACAATCGCCAGCCAAATAAACACAGCCGTCAGAACTAACGTCATTAGTATAAAGAGGATAGACTGCCAAGGGTAAGTGCTAAAAAATGATTGGATATTGTTTGCGAATACAGTGAATACTCCCTGCTGATACAAATCCCGTAAGCTTAAAACATTATCAGACGTAGATGAAAGATTAAAAAAACTTTTAAAGAATGGCTCCAACTCTCCTCCGACCCCCAAAAAAGCAGCAAAAAAGCCGAAAAACCATAAAAATTTATGGCGCAGGTTTATATAATAAGCTTGCCTGAGAATATCCCTATAAGAAAATGATGTAAGTTTAGCCATAAGTCCTCCTTTTAATAATATACCAAATCGTTAGGCAGCGCTAGGCTTGAGATCTTTCAATAAAGTCTCAAATTCTTGGCGCTCAATTGTTTCTTTGTCCAAGAGCCGCAGGGCAATTTTATCCAGATAGCGACGCGATTTTTTAATTATTTTTTTTGCGGAATCATAAGCGTTACCTAATAGACGTGAAACTTCCTGGTCAATCAATTGAGCTGTTTTTTCGCTGTAGTCCCTTCTCTCATGTATCTCCTTGCCCAAAAAAATCAATTCCTCTCTTTCACCATAGGTTCGAGGTCCTAGTTTTTCACTCATACCATACTGGGTGACAACCTTTTTGGCTATTTGAGTTGCTTGCTTCAGATCATTACTGGGACCAGTTGATATTTCATTAAATATTTCCTGCTCAGCTACCTTCCCTCCCATCAGTACAGTCATTTCATCGAGAAAATCAGATTTTGTGTGCAAATACTTATCTTCAGAAGGGACTTTCAAAGTGTAGCCTCCGGCCTGCCCACGCGAAATAATAGAAATTTTATGGACCGGATCAGAATTAGGGAGCACGTGTGCCACCAGGGCGTGCCCAGCTTCATGATAAGCAATTGTTTTTTTCTCTGTAGCATTCATGACACGGCTTTTTCGCTCTGGGCCAAGCATGACTTTTTCAATACTTAGCAGTATATCAGATTGAGAAATTGTCTTTTTATTTTGCTTCGCAGCAAGTATCGCTCCCTCATTTAATACGCTGGCTAAATCAGCTCCGGTCAATCCCGGAGTGCGCTCAGCTACTTCCCGCAAATTCACTGTATCATCATATGGCTTTTTCTTAGAATGCACTTTTAGAATAGCTTCACGGTCATTTAAATCTGGATCGTCAAGCAATACCCGTCGGTCAAATCGTCCTGGCCGTAACAGGGCTGGATCCAATATATCTGGCCGATTGGTGGCCGCAAGGACAATCACGTTGGTATCCGTATCGAAACCATCCATCTCTACTAATATCTGATTTAATGTTTGCTCCCTCTCATCATGAGATCCGCCTATGCCTGATCCACGCTGCCGTCCGACCGCATCAATTTCATCAACGAATACTATGCAAGGCGCGGCTTTTTTAGCTTTTTTGAATAAATCCCTTACCCGAGAGGCGCCAACGCCAACAAACATCTCTACAAATTCTGAACCGGACATGTGAAAAAAGGGAACACTGGCTTCTCCAGCTACCGCCTTAGCAAGTAATGTCTTGCCGGTACCGGGGGAACCAATCAACAACACTCCTTTTGGAATGGTGGCCCCCAGGCTTAAAAATTTGGCGGGATTTTTCAAAAAGTCAATTATCTCGCTAAGTTCCTCTTTAGCTTCTATTACGCCAGCTACATCTTTGAAAAAAACTTTCTTTTTTGGGGCATCTTTTTTCTGATCAGTAGCGTTACTTTTGCCGAAAGACATGGCTCGAGAATTTGCTCCCTGCACTTGCCTCATCATAAACCAGAAAAAAGCCACGATTAATAAAAAGGGAAAGAGAAAAGGTAAAATCGCTCCCGCCCAAAATCCAAATCCGGAATTCTCTTTCACTTCTATAGTTACAGCGGCCATCTTACTTTGATCCACATCGTAGTCGGCTAGCAAAGAACTGACGGTATCGTTTGGTTCTTTGAGAGACTTTAGCTCTTCTCCATTTTTTAATATTACTGTTAACTGAGTCCCTATTACCTCAATTTTCTCCACTTCCTCTTTCTGTATTTTATCTACTACCCCGCTAATACTAATCTCTTCAGGCTCAGCTATGGAATTATTAAATAAGCTAAAGACGCCCATCACCACCAGGAAGACGATAAAAAAAACTAAAATATTTTTGAATAAATTCTTTCCCATTAATTTAGTACTTCTCAATTTAAGATACTGTTAGCAAGCGTAGCCAGCTATAAAAAAAATTAAATCGATTTTTAGTATACCCTAAAACAGGGTATTTGACAAATTACTATTGGCAATAATCAATTTATAAACTAGGCCCGAGGTGGCCAACCTATTTTTCAGATTTTTCTTCCTGGTCAGATTCTTGCTTGGCTGATTCTTTTTTTTCTACCTTATGAGTACCTTCCTTGGCACTTTTCATGGATAAACCCAAACGATGGTGCTCAGGTTCTATAGTTAAAATTTTAAAATCATAACTGGCCCCAATTTTCACAATATCAGTCGGATCATTTACCCTTTGATCCGATAATTCTGAAATATGAGCCAAACCATGAATTTCCTGATCAAGCTCTATAAAAACACCAAAAGGGTTAACTTTAAGCACTTTACCCTTAACGATCTGGCCTTCCTTGTATCGTTCTGAAGCTTTTTTCCAAGGATCTTCTAACAAAGCTTTTATAGAAAGGGAAATTCTCGATCTATCAATACTTATAATTTTAGCCTTAACCTTGTCGCCAACTTTGACGTAATCCTTAGGATTATCAATTCGCTGCCAAGCTAATTCCGATATATGAACAAGCCCCTCAAGATTATTCCCAAATTCAATAAAGGCCCCAAAATCTACTACCCCGGTTATTTCTCCTTCTATTATATCTCCAACTTTATAATTGGAAATAATTTTCTGTTGCTTTTCTTCCCAAGCTGCTTTCTCAGACACTATAAGCTTGCTATCTTTCTCATCAACATCCAAAACCTTTACTTTTAAATCCTGGCCAATAAATTGACCGAGTAATTCTAATATCCTGCTTTTATCCCCGCCATCAACCCGTGGATAATGTTCCACTGTTAATTGAGAAACAGGTAAAAATCCTTCAATGCGACCTACCAAAACCATCAAACCACCCTTATTGGCATCCGTAACTGGCACAGCTATCACTTCCCCCTCCTTTTGTAATTTAATCAAATCATCCCAGGCTTTTTGGTGGCCGGCTTGCCTAAAGGAAAGCTCCATTTCCCCATTTTCATTTTCTATATCTAGGACTGTGGCCTGAACCTGGTCATCTAACTTTAAATTACTATAAATTCCTGACTCATCAATAACTTCGCGTCCCCGAACTACTCCTGTCGTGAGACCATCAATATCTAAATGAACCTCGCTGCTAGAAACACTTATGACAATAGCGTCAACAACCTCTCCTACTTTAGGGACGATGGGCTGATCTGCTCCCTCTAGGAGCTCTTCCATTTTTGATTTTTGTGGTGGTGGAGTTGATTCCATGATGATACAAACAAAAAAAGCCTATTAACCCATTCATCAATTTTTTGATGGATGAGTCCTCTTTTGGCGAATCTCAGGCCAAAAAGAAGCAAATTAAATATATTTACAATGTGAATACATGTTACTGCAAAGTGATAAATTTGGCAACCCCTAACTAACGACGATTGTTTTACAACACATAAATAGCTATACTAACTGTGATTAAATATTATAAATATGGCACAGAAATATCTACCTAGAATAAAAATGGGCACAGCCAAAAATATGGCTAAAACTTTGCTGTCGACTAAATCAGGTAAAAAAGTCAGCGACACCAAACTAAAGGAATTTCTAAAAAAGGATAAAGATTTACAAAAATACGCTTACTCATCAAAAGGAACATCTCTCTCAAAATCGCAGGCCAAAAAATTCTTAAATAAGGTGGTGGCTCAAGGGAAAAGTAGTAGCGAACTTAAAATAAGCATGATAGCCAAAAGAATGGGTATCAAAGACAAAGGTGACACAGTCAGTAATATATCCATGGAAAGTGCTTACAAAAAAGCGACTGCTGAAGAACTCGGAGCCGTGCCCGAGCCCACCGGACCCACACCAGAAGAAATGAGGCGTGAAAAAAGAAAAGAAAAAATGCTAAAAACCATACATAAACGCGACCGGGCTGAAGAAATATCAAAGGAGGCTAAGCAGGACAATAAACAATCAGAGCAATCAAATACCGATGCAAAAAAAAGTGGCCAGGCCCCCTCCAGAGTCGGTGGTTCAGTCCTGACTAGCCAATCAAAATCTGACAATAATAAAACAGCCACCCCTAGCCAACCACCCATCAAAAAAAACTCTCCCGACTCAACCAAAGTGGGTGTACTAATCTTCCCGCTAGAAAACAAATCTGTTAATATAGATAACCTAAAACCTATAATTCTAAGGATAGATAAGTTAATCAAACAGAGTCTGGCTAATATTGGCGGTCTTAACATAATCCCTGAAACAGAAATTAAGACGGCACTCAGCCAAGAAAAACTAGCAACATTGGCCTTGCCTATGGATCGACACGCTATTGATTCATTAATTAAGGCTCTGAAAGTTAGATTATACGTCATCGGATCTGTCAGTCAGCAAGGCCCCACCATTATTATCCAGGCTAAACTTCATAGCATCGATAGCCAAAAGGAGATTACCCTACTCAACGTTACCGGAGACGCGGCCAACATATTTGATCTAGAGCGTAAATCACAATGGCAAATCACCAACTCCCTAAGAGGTGATACCTCGTTAGAGAATAAAGACACCACAAATCAACAAGATATCCAAGAACTGCAAATTTAACAGTATTTTTTATACTAATCCTACCTTTACTAAGCGCCTCCAAAATGCTACCATTAAACTCACGACAAGGATAACGATATGTATATTACTTGGCACGGACAAGCTTGTTTTAAGATACAAGGCAAGGAGACCGTCATCATAACTGATCCCTACGAAAATAAAATTGGCCTCAAGTTGCCCCGACTAAACGGTGCTATTGTTACCGTTAGTCACGATCACTATGACCACAATAATATTACGGCCATTGGTGGTGATCCTTTTGTCATTTCCATACCTGGTGAATATGAGGTCCAAGGAATATTTATTCAGGGCCTTACCTCCTGGCACGACAATAAAGAAGGAGCTGATCGAGGTAAAAATACCATTTTCATTTTTGAAATTGAAGAGATAAAAATCGCCCATCTCGGTGATTTAGGCACCACTCTTTCTGATCAACAACTAGAAAAACTAGAAAGAATAGATATACTACTCATCCCAGTCGGAGGCACCTACACCATAGACGCCAAACAGGCAGCTGCGGTAGTAAGTCAAATTGAACCCCGAATAGTCATCCCCATGCATTATAAGATCCCCGGCCTCAACATTAAACTCCAAAATGCGGAACCCTTTTGCAATGAAATGGGCGTTAAAAAAAATGAGGCGGAAGATAAATTAAAAATTACGAAAAAAGAGCTTCCCGCTGAAGAAACCAAAGTCATACTACTTAAACCATAATATTTTCTATGACCCCAGTCGACTCGATTGGCCCACCGAAAAAAGGCCATCAGAAAACCTCCCCTAGCAAACCTAGCGGCCCCAATGAAGTTCCTGAGAAAAGACCCATCTTGCCCGATGATATTGGCAATAAAAAAAGGCTTATTTGGATTATAGCCGGCAGTATTACCGCCATAATTTTTTTTGGTTGGGTATTATTATTTTCTAGTGGTAAAATAACTAATCAAGAAGGCGCCTCATTTTTTAACCAAATAGAGCGTCGGGTGGTCAGCTTATGGTCAACCATTAAAACTGATATTTTAAAACTGCAAAATCAAGAAGAAACAACCAACGATAAAGTCGATATAGAAAAAATAGACAAACTCGAAGCCGAAGTGTTTCCTCAATTCTCTGATCCAAACAATCAATAATATATGGCAAAAAAAACATCTGACAACCAGCCAACAAAAAAATCCATAGGCAAACTGGAGATACGTCCCATTGTTAAGGAAATGCAAGAATCATACTTGGACTACGCCATGTCTGTTATTATTTCTCGGGCCTTGCCAGATGTCCGTGATGGCATGAAGCCAGTACACCGCCGCATTCTTTATGCTATGTGGAGTATAGGATTACGCCCTGGAGCAAAATTTCGTAAATCGGCGACGGTGGTCGGTGAAGTACTTGGTAAATACCACCCTCACGGTGACGTAGCTGTATACGACTCCATGGTTCGCATGGCCCAGGATTTTGCTATGCGTTATACATTAATTACCGGCCAAGGGAATTTCGGATCGGTGGATGGCGACCCAGCAGCCGCTATGCGTTATACCGAGGCCAAGCTCTCTCGCATCTCCGAAGAGTTACTTTTGGATATAGAAAAAAATACTGTAACTTTCGTACCCAACTATGATGGCTCTCATAAAGAACCAAAATTATTTCCCGCCAAACTACCAAATCTTCTTTTAAACGGCACCGTTGGCATCGCTGTCGGCATGGCCACCTCCATACCACCCCATAACTTAAGAGAAGTAATTAATGGAATCATTCAACTAATTGATAATCCAGAAACCACTATTAATGAATTAATGAAATCAATCACCGGACCAGATTTTCCTACCGGTGGAATTATTTATAATCAAAAAGATATAGCCCAAGCCTACGGTACTGGGAAAGGTTCTATCGTCATGAGAGGACGAGCTGAAATCGTTGAAGAAAAAAATGGACAATTCAGAATTATAGTAAGTGAAATACCCTACCAGGTAAATAAATCTACTCTCATAGAGAATATTGCTAACTTAGTCCATAATAAAAAAATAGACGGCATTAGAGATTTACGAGATGAATCAGATAAAGACGGCGTGCGTATTGTCATCGAGCTAAAAAAAGACGCCTACCCCAAAAAAGTACTTAATAGATTATACACCCTGACTAATCTACAAACATCCTTTCATGTAAATATGCTGGCTCTAGTTGATGGTATACAACCTCGTGTTCTAAACCTAAAGATGGTTCTGGAAGAATACATCAAACACAGGCAAGAGGTGGTTAAACGACGCACTCAATATGACCTAGATCGTGCCCAAGATCGTGCCCACATCTTAGAAGGCCTGAAAAAAGCAGTTGATAAAATAGATGCGGTGATAAAAATAATTAAAGCATCCAAAGACAAAGAGCAGGCCAAAATAAATCTAATGAAAAAATTCAAATTTACTGAGATACAGACCCTGGCTATTCTAGAAATGAAATTGTCACAACTGGCTAATCTGGAGCGTCTCAAAATCCAAGACGAGCTTAAAGAAAAACTAGTTATCATCAAAGAGCTACAAACCATCCTGTCTTCCAAAAAAAGAATTTTCAGCGTCATAAAAAAAGAACTCCAAGAACTGAAAGAAAAATACGGTGATGACCGAAAAACGGAAGTGGTCAAGAACGCTGTGGGCGAATTTTCGCAAGAAGACCTAATACCCAACGAATCAACGGTCATCATGATTACGCTTGATGGATATATCAAGAGACTGCCCCCAGAAACGTTCAAAGTTCAAAAAAGAGGCGGGCGAGGTGTGATCGGCCTGACAACTAAAGAACAAGATTCTGTAGAAAGATTAATTACCACCACCACCCACGCCGACTTGCTATTTTTCACTAGTCAGGGACGAGTTTTTCAATTAAAAGGCTACGATGTACCACCTGCCTCACGCACATCTAAGGGCCAGGCTATAGTCAATTTCTTGCAGCTCGGACCAGAGGAAAAAGTAAATGCAGTTATGTCGCTGGAGGAATTGGGCGAGTATAAATATATAGTCATGGTAACAAAACGCGGCGTAATAAAAAAAGTTGATATCGAGGATTTCAAGTCCGTCAGACGTTCAGGATTAATTGCCGTCAAGCTAAAAAAAGGCGACATGCTAGAATGGGTCAAACCATCTACCGGCCAAGATAATATTATTATTGTTACGTCCCAAGGACAAGCCATCCATTTCAAAGAAAAACAACTACGGCAAATGGGAAGAAATGCCTCGGGTGTCCGAGCTATCAAGCTGAAAGGAAACGATGAAGTGGCCGGTATGGATATGATCAACGATGGTAAAGTATCTCAAAATGAACAGCTCTTGGTGGTAATGGAAAAAGGCTATGGTAAACGAAGCAATCTCTCAAACTACAGGATCCAAAGCCGCGCTGGATCAGGCATCAAAACTGCTAAGATAACCTCCAAGACAGGTAAAATTGTGGCAGGCTTTATAGTCAATGCCAAACTTGAGCAAGAAGATCTAGTGGTCATATCCACTAAGGGTCAGGTGATACGATTACCTTTGAAATCAGTATCTGTGCTGGGCAGAGCCACCCAAGGCGTCCGACTAATGCGCTTCTCTGCTGCGGATGATAAGGTAGCCTCTGTTACTTTTATATAAAACTAATATTTAAAATAAAAGCGCACATTCTCCAATGTACGCTTTTTTGATTAAAGTACATAATTAAATTATTCACCAGGCGGGGGTAAAGTGATACCTTCGGGTTCAAATACCACGCATCGCTTACCTTCTGAAACAACGCCGAGTTCAATGAGCTCTTCGTCTACTGCTGCAGCGACCTCTATTGCCCAATCCCGCTCCTCCGGACAGACGAATACATAGTATCCGATGCCCCAGTTAAAAGTAGTGACACAATCCTCAAGCGTGACACCAAGTTCGCGCATGTAACAGAACAGCGGTGGAATACGATCCTCACTCAGCCAGGTATGTACTGTATAAGTATAATCCCGTTTGTCGTACGCCAGCTTAGCAATTCCACTGCCCGTACCCGGAAGCAATGCACTAATCCTGACCCCGGCGTCCAACAACGCTTTGACCAGCGTAACACATTCCTTAGCTGGAATCAGCGCTTCCTCACCTAGCGTATTCCCATTGGGAAGCTTAGTAAGAAATGCGTCGGGCAAGGCTAATGCCCGCTTGATAACCAGAGAAATACCGTTGGCTCCAAGGCCCGACGACGGATTGCCAAGAATAATATCACCTGGAGCGAGTTCTTTGCCGGTGATCAAACGATCACCTGGAGCGATTATGCCGGTGATATTCCCAGCTAGTACTGGCGCACTTTTCACTGGTTCGGCTGCCTTAATGAGATACTTGAGTGATGGAGACTCTCCAGCACCAAGGCTGCAGCCAATAATTTTGCAAATGTCCACAATACCATTACCGAAATCTGCTGATCGCTGTAAGTCAGTAAACCACTCACTGTCACCAGCTGCCACATGGTCGGTCAATACTGCTGGCATAGCGCCCTGCGCTAGTACATCGTGTGCAATTATCAGCACTAGATCCTGGGCGATCTGGTCGTAATAGGTTTTGCCAGTCTCCGCATACATCCATTCAGCAATCCAGTTTTTGTTCCCCAGTCCTTCCTCGGTCTTGACCCAGATGTGAGACTGATCTCCTGTATACCGGAATGCAGCACCGTGCGCATGAAGTACATCGGTGATGGCTTCGACATCATACTGATTGCAGAAATCCATAGTCTGTTTAGCAGCGGAAATCATGGCCTGCTTAAACGGCTCAATCATAGTGTAATCCACACCAGCTTGAGCATACTCACTCTTTTTTTTCGGCATCACCATCCTCCTTATATATTAAATTGTTAAACAACAAATTGATTAAGTTACTTTACATCAAGCAGAAAAAAAGTAAACAGTAGCCAGACTGATGGCCATCTACTAAAAAAGCGCCGCTCACCCTGGGGGAGGCTAGCGGCGGAAACGATCGAGATGGATACGATGGACCATTGTCGATATCCAGTCTTGAAGTTTTTGGATATCTGGACGTTGGATTTTTTGATGCTCGGCAGGGATGAAATGACTCCTCCCTTCTAGTAGCCAGA
>JADFTK010000050.1 GCA_022560375.1 Patescibacteria group bacterium | reverse complement strand
TAAAGCCAATTCTAAGGCTAACGACATCGCGGCAATCAACCAGCAAGAAAATACTAGCGAGTCCTATCGCAGCCAGTTTGCTGACTTCAGGGTATTAAAAATTCCTGCCACCAAAACCGTGGCGGAGATGGTAGAAATTTATACCAAAAATCCATTGGTGGAATATGCGGAGCCTAATTTTATTATGCATACGGCCTTAGTTCCCAATGATCCTATATACCAATACCAATGGCATTTCGATGATGATAACACAATCAATACCGGCGGGGCCAGTACCAATCCATTTGGCGGGATCAATGGCGGCGGAATCAGGATGGAGGAAGCCTGGGATAGAAGTACAGGCACCTCTACAGTAGTAGTGGCCGTAGTAGATACTGGTGTGGCTTACGAAGACTTCCCAGTGCCATCCTATGAGACCTCTACTGTGGCCAGCGGGGTAACCGACTACCAGCAAGCGCCTGATCTGGTTAATACCAACTTTGTGGCTGGATACGATTTTATACATGATGATACTCATCCTAATGATAATAATGCTCACGGCACCCATGTCAGCGGTACCATTGCTCAGTCTACTAATAATAATCTAGGCGTAGCTGGTTTAGCATTTAATACCTCCATCATGCCCGTCAAAGTCCTCGACGAGGCTGGGTGTGGTACTACTGCTGGTGTCGCCGACGGCATTAATTTTGCCACTAGCAATGGCGCGGATGTGATCAATCTCAGTCTGAGCGGCGGAAATACTACCACCATGGAAAACGCTGTGGCCAATGCCTATAATAATGGAGTCGTGGTTGTAGCGGCCAGTGGCAACGGTGGTAGTAGCTCTATAGGTTTCCCGGCAGCCTATGACAGCTATGTCATAGCCGTTGGATCTACTAGGTATGACGAGGAACGCTCCACATTTTCCAATTTTGGATCTAGCTTGGATGTAGTAGCCCCCGGCGGGCAAACCAGTCTGGATCAAAACGAGGACGGATTCGCTGACGGTGTCCTGCAAAACACCTTTACCGCTTACGATGATCGCCGGCCATTTTGTGTTTCCAATCAAGACAATCCAGCTGATGTCACTGATTTTGCATATTGGTTCTATCAGGGTACTTCTATGTCTACTCCACATGTAGCCGGTTTAGCCGCTGCTCTATTAGCAATAGATCCGACCTTAACGCCTGATCAGGTCCGGACGGCCATAGAGACAACTGCCGAGGACAAAGGCGCGGTGGGATTTGATACAGAATACGGATGGGGACTAATAGATGCTGAAGCCGCCTTAGCCAGTGTTGCCCCCACCGTCTCTATCACCTTGTCTACTGATGGCACGATTGACTTTGGCATACTAGGCCTGGGTGATACCCAAGATACTACTGCCTCAGGCACTATTGATGTGCAAACTGTAACGGTAGATACCGGCCCGGTGGATCTTTATGTTAGATCTACTCTATACAGTGATAATGGTAATTCATGGTCACTGGGAACTACCAATGGAGCAGATCAAGTAATATGGGAATTTTCTCCAGACGGAACCGGAACCAGCTGGAGCACTTTTACATCCGCTAATACTCCCTTCCTCCTTGCCTCATCGGTTAGTCAGGGCGCCTCGCAGGACGCCTATTTCCGCTTAACCATGCCCACTTCTACTTCATCCAATAACCAGTACAGCTCCGATATAACTATTGTGGCCAGCTCACCTTAATACACAGCTGGTCATTCCCGCCAAAGGCGGGCAGGCTGAGCCGTTCGACTTCGCTCAGTACAGGCTCCACGAAGAATCCCCTAGTTAGCGGCAAAATGGGATTCTGAAATAAATTCCGTCGTTAGAAGTATGTCACTCTGAACTTGATTCAGAGTCTCCGTAACAATGGAGATTCCGGATCAAGTCCGGAATGACAAATTGGATGATATAAATATAATTTTATTTTAACTAACCTCCTTATGAAAAAAATAATATTTATCGCGATCATCGGTTTACTAGTAGCCTTCCCCGCCATGGCCAAAATAGGCGTGGGAGTGGGACTGGGTAAAATCGAGATTGATGAACCGCTAAAGTCCGGCGGCATCTACTCTTTCCCCAACTTGCCCGTCCTCAATACTGGCGACGAGCTGACTGAGTATGCCATGGAAGTTACTTTTTTTGAGGACCAACCCGAGCTGAAACCCGAAGCCGACTGGTTTTCCTTTTCACCAAGTACTTTCACTCTAGAAGGTGGCGAATCACAAATTGTGGAGGTAAAAATTACCATACCAGCCAATATCACCTCGGGAGACTATTTTGCTTTCCTCGAAGCTCATCCTATCCAGAGCGCTGAGGGAGTTACTATTGGCATCGCCGCCGCCACCAAAACTTATTTCACTATCCAGGCCGGAACTATCCTGGGAGCTTTCACCGAAAGGGTGAAAACCTTCTTCACTACCTATACCCCCGTCTCCATCGTGGTGCTAAGTGTAATCGTCTTGGCTATCATAGTAATTACTTTCCGCAAAAACTTTTCCTTCAAGTTCAAACTTGAGCGTAAAAAAAATAAGACCAGTGATACAGAAGACAAAAAATAAATTATTCTACCCTGTCGTCATAATATCTTTTATAACGATAGCTCTGTTGGGTAGCGGTTTTATTTTTACCGAAGCCCAAGGGTCCAGCAGCGGATCGGTTACTGCTACAGTAACTATCAATCCGCTAAGCCTGAAATTACGTAACAGCCCCCGCTCGCCAATTGTAGCCAAAGATTTTTCACTTCGTACCACTATCGACAACACCGGAAGTGTTGATCTGATAAATGCAGAAGCAGAAATTTTTCTCCCTGCTGGTTTTAAGCTCGTAGCCGGCCAAGATCAAACCCAATTACTGGGAACACTAAGCGGTAATCGGAAAAAAAGAGCCAATTGGAATATATTGGCAGCATCATCTGGTGACTATATAATAACAGTAGAAGTATCTGCCACTGACAGCCTTAGTGGACAACCTGTTAGCCAAGTCGCTAGTACCTTGATTACTGTTCGCGACAAGCCGGGTAATGTAGTAGCGGCATTTTTATCCTTTATTAGTAACATCTTCAGATAACCAAATATTCCTATTTAACCACCTGCTAGGAACTGTTATTAATAAGTAGTTATCCACACCCCTATTTTTATTGATATATATAACAATAAATACACTTATTAACCGCTTGACAAAAATATGGCGTAGTGTAAGATTGCATAAAGTATAAACAAAAACTAATTGACAAATACACACAAAAATATCATCATATAGCACATTTAGTTAGGGAGGAATAATGCACATTTTACAAAATACGTTCAGGAGGACGTAGAAAACCAACAAAAAGTTATAAAAATTAGCAAAAATCAGCATCAAGTAAGGTATTAAACACAGAGATTATCTGTTAATTGCGCTGATTATTCATTAAAAAGTTAAATTATAACTTTCTGTTGGTTTTTTTGTTTAACTAACTTTATCAATTTACTAATAATTATATAAAATAATGAAAATCAATCTGTTACCTAAGAAAAAGACGATATGGCGAGCCGCTAACAAAGGCCTGCACATATTTGCTACTATTGCCCTAATCTTCAATATGTCGTTGCTTGGGGTTTTTATTAATCCGCAAGTGGCTGATGCTTTAACACTTCAATATAAAATTGAAGGACAAAGAAAGGATGCCTCATTTACTACAGGCAACATCTGCAGTGGCGGGGGCGATTGTTATACTGAAGGTGAAAATGTTCCTTTTAAGCTAACTATCAACGGCTTAGTCTCTGGAGACCCATATACTGTAATAGTTCAACACGATTACTTAGATAGCACTGGTTTGGTTGGATATGACAATTTCAACACTCCAGGTACCTGGAATGGAACAGCAAGCTCGGTCACTCTTACTAACGCAACCACAAGTGCTGGTCTTCCAAACGACATTACTTATGATTTGAACTTTACCGCTGACGCAACTGATGTTGAACTTCAGTGGTATGGCTTACTTGGTCAAGATGCTAGTGATTGGAACGGCGCTCAATTACATGTACGTTTAGTCGAAGGTGTAGAACAAGAATCAATCGGAAATAAAGAGGTTCCAATTCAGGTAATCAAAATTCTAAAACTTCCTTCTCTTACAATAGAAAAGGAAGTTATTAGCGGCGATGCAACCGCAGATCAATTCTCATTCAATGTGTCACCAGCAATTAACGGACAATCAATATTTAATATTGCATCAGGTGATTCTTCGGTATTTATTGATAACATCTCACCAGATGGTAACTACACGGTAACAGAAAACGGTCCAGCAAATTATCAATTCGTTAGTGGAAGCGGTACAAACTGTACATTTGTCAGTGACACTGCAACGGCTACCGTTGCTGCAGGCAAGCCAGCAACTGACGCAACATGTACGTTTAGTAACGATCTGACGGAAGGAACATTAACTGTAAATAAAGTACTGATCCCCAGTAATGACCCAGGCTTATTTAATTTAAAAATTGATGGCGTAACAGCTGGCACTGGAGCAAATGTCGGTAACGGAGGGACAACAGGAGCCCAAACAGTAAGTACCGGAAGTCATACCGTTGCCGAGACAGCGGGCAACAACACTAGTCTTTCTAATTATACATCAGTTATTTCTGGAGAATGTGATTCACAAGGAAATGTGACAGTAGGTGCGGGTGATAATAAAGTCTGTACCATCACCAACACTAGAAATACTGGCGACATCAAAGTCAACAAAAAAGTTGACGCCGATGGTAATGGTTCGTTTGAAGGTAGTAATACTGAAGCAAACAACCTTGGCTTTGTCTGGGGACTTGATGCTGAAATACCAGGACGGGTCATGGGCAGTTCTGAGACCGTTGTCACCGGTACATATGATGTCACAGAAAATGACGGTTCTGTACCAAATTATCACTTTGTTGGCTGGTACACTAACGGCTCCAACTTCAGCTGTGAAAAACCAGAATTTACTTCCCTACCAGCAAACATCTCGGTATCCAAAGATACTACCACTGAAATAACACTGTGTAATGCGAGGGATACGGGTGACTTAAAAATCATCAAACAAGACGAGAACCAACAAAGACAACCAGGCGTTGAATTTGATATCGATGGTACAACTTATTTCACAGACGGAAGTGGTGAAATTTTTGTTCAAAATGTTTTAACAGGTGATCACACTGCTACGGAAACTGAACCAGCAAGTTACTCATTTACAAGTGTTACTGGCTTAAATTGTACAAATAGCAATCCATCAACTGCCACAGTCGTAAAAGACACGACTACTACCTGTACTTTTACTAATACAAGAAATACCGCTAAGGTTTACTTCGACAAAGTTGTTGTTGGAGGTGGCCCTGGTGTTGATGGTGACTGGGAATTCAAAATTAATAATAGAGGATCATTCTATGATGGTGACTATGTTGTCTTACCTACCAACAGTGGTCCATACGATGTAACAGAAAACTCACAATATGACAGTCTTTACACATTAACCGATGCCAGGGGAATATGTTCCCTTGTTAGGGGTCAAATTGTCATGAACGTTGGTGCAACAGATGGCAGATGTATTGTAGAGAATACTAGAAATACCGCTAAGGTTTACTTCGACAAAGTTGTTGTTGGAGGTGGCCCTGGTGTTGATGGTGACTGGGAATTCAAAATTAATAATAGCGGTACATCAGATGATGCTGACTATGTTGTCTTACCTA
>JADFTK010000049.1 GCA_022560375.1 Patescibacteria group bacterium | reverse complement strand
ATTTAATTCTTGATTAAACACTACCGTCTCATCGGGATCTAAATAACTTGAATACGGATCCCCTAGACTATCTACCAACCCGGCTAAGGCCCCGTAAAATAAAGTCTTTTGACTTACCGGCTGATCAACATACTTGGCAGAAATAGCTTCCCACACTTCGGTAAACAATGCCGGATCAATTGTATCATCCTCGATATAGCGTTCTATACTAGAGATGAGAGATGAAAAATTAAATGTGCTAGTGGGCTGGGTATTATTTGGAATGGCACCTAAGAAAAACCCGAAACTGAAGCTGCCTACGATAGATAGCACCACGAAAATTAATAGTACCCAGAAGATTTTCTTTGGTGTGTTTTTTGAATTATCCATATTAATCAACTCTCTTAATTGATGCCCCCAACTTAGATAGTTGTTCATCTATTTTCTCATAACCTCTATCAACAAGCTCAATGTTATCAATCGTACTTTTACCCTCAGCAATAATGGCCGCAATTATTAACGTCGCACCGGCGCGTATATCGAATGATACTATATCCTTTCCGTAGAGTGGTGTCGGGCCATTGATGACAACTGTATGAGCATCCGTAATTTTCATATCGGCACCCATTTTTGCTAATTCCTTGACATACCCTAATCTTCCCTCATAAAGAGTCTCAAAAATTTTACTCATGCCGTTTGCCTGGGTAAGCAAAACAGAAAAAGGAGCCTGTAAATCAGTAGGGAATCCTGGATGTGGTCGGGTATCAATTTGAACCGGGCTAAACATGGTAGTAGGCCTGACATGCAGTATCGTATTGTCTTCAATATCCACGTTGACGTTGGCATCTTTCAATTTTTGAATAACAATGTCTAAATGATCAGGATTGACATTATGTATCCTTACATTCCCTCTACTTACCGCCGCGGCCACAGCGAAAGTGCCAGCTTCAATGCGGTCTGGAATTACCTCATGCTCGGCTCCGTTTAACTTCTGTACACCTTTTACTTTAATCACGGAAGTTCCGGCACCTTTTATATCAGCTCCCATTTTTACCAGCAATACTGCCAGATCTTCAATTTCCGGCTCAGAGGCTGCTAACCTAATTTCCGTATTACCCTCGGCCAGCGTAGCAGCCATGAGGATATTCTCTGTAGCTGTGACACTCATTTCACTTAATACCACTTTATTACCAATGAGTTTCTTGGCTTCAAAATGATAAAATTCTCCATCCAGTTTCACCTGAGCTCCTAGCTGTACCAAGGCTTGGACATGGGTATCTATTGGGCGAGAGCCGATCAGACAACCACCTGGTTGCGGAGTGATGACATTCCCGAATCTAGCCAGCAAAGGCCCGATAAGAACCACAGAACCCCTTAAATGTTTCACCAATTGAACATCTAATTTTACCTCGCTAACACCAGAACAATCAATGTCCATGGTATGATGTTTGAATTGAACTTTTGCCCCCAACTTAACAATAATAGTACTCAAAGACTCGATATCCTTTATTTCTGGGACATTGGTCAGTCTAACAGATTGATCAGTCAATAATGCAGCTGCTATCATTTTCAGTGCTGCATTCTTGGCACCACCTATTTCTATATCACCCTCAAGTGAAGTACCTCCATTTATTATAAATTTTGACATCCTGAATTATCTATTATTTACCCTTTTTTTCGGTAATTTAATAATGAATTTATTATACCAACCTTAATTTAATTAGCAAACTTTATGGACAAAATTAGTCCAGAATATATAATGATATTACTATGAGATTACGAAACAGAAGATTATATTTTATCTCTTTAATCATTTTATTTATATTGAGCGCTTCTATTACCCTATTATACTCTTCAGGTTTGAGGTTTAACAAAACAAATAAGTCACTTGAAAAAGTAGGAGCCATCACCTTGACTTCCGAGCCTAAGGCCGCTGTAGTTATACTTGACGGTATCCGGTTAAATAAAAAAACTCCGACAACAATTAATAATCTCCTGACAAATAGCTACCAGCTTTCTGTAAAAAAAGAGGGATTTTATGCGTGGTCGAAGAAAGTAACTGTAAACGAATCTAAAATTACCAGGATACCGACCGTATTTTTATTGCGTGAGCAAATTAACATTGAGCCTGAAAAGTTTGTACCCACTTCGATGATTTTTCTTTCACCAAACTCCGAAAAAATTGCCATCTACTCTAAAGGCCAAATAGATTTGGTTAAATTTGAATCCCTAGAAAATATTTTTACTGTCGAAACCCCACTCGAACTTAAAGATCTTATCTGGTCTCCCGATTCAGAAAATATAATCTTACGATCTCCTGATAACCAATTCCAACTGCTGAATATTAATTCTCCCGACCAAATTACTGATTTTAAAAAATTATTCAATATCTCTATACAGGAAATGGCCTGGAGCACAAATGAAAATAATATAATATACGCCTCAACTGGTAATAATTTAGCAAGGATTAACATTTTTCAAAATACTCTCACCTTTATTGATGAAAATCAGGATTTACATTATTTGCATAATAACCTTTACTACCTTCGTCATGAATCTTTCATTAGCTTGGTAGATAACAATCTTGAATCCATAGCCGAAATTGCTATATCAGGAGATGACAAAATTAAAATATTTTCATCCCGTAACAATATTCTCCCAATTTTAAATACTTCTAAAAATGAACTCTACCTATATAACCTATCAAGCCACGTAGTTGAAAAGATTCAAGGAAATGTCCTATCCACTTCATGGAGCACACTCTCCGGTGAGCTTCTTTATTTTAATTCCAATGAAATTTGGATTTGGGAACCAGTTACTCAATCAAGTAAATTAATCGTCAGGACGTCAAATAAAATAAATTTGGCTAATTGGCTGTTGAGTGATCAGTACATTATATATTCTACTGTATCCAATGGATTGATTATTGTGGAAAAAAATGGCCCCGATCGTAATACATATAATATACCCCTTAAAAATGTAAACTTCCTAATTTCTAATCAGCTAAAAGCGGCCATTATCGCTATATCCGAAGGCTTATTTTACAAATTGGAGTTTATTTAATTTCTAACGGTATTACTGACTATTGCTTAGCCCTTTTCCCGGCCACAAGATTTGAGGCTTCTAGCAACGAATCGAATGACTCCCCTCCATCACCCCACCAGCCATTTATTTTCTGGAAAGTCATAGTTCCCTGCTTCACGTAATAGTTATTTAAGTCCGTGACTTCCAGTTCTCCCCGCTTAGACGGCTGAAGTGTTTTGATCAAGCTAAATACTTCCCCATCATACATATAGACTCCTATAACAGCTAGGTCGCTTACAGGCGTCTTGGGCTTTTCGATAATTTCGGTAATGCTTCCATCAGACACAGTGGCCACTCCAAATGACGTTGGATTTTTTACTTGCTTAAGAAAAATCTTGGCACCTTTTTCCTGTTTTTCAAAATCTTTAGCGGCGTCTAAGATACTGTCTTCCAGTATATTATCACCCAGCATAACCACGACTTTTCCATCATCAGCAAAATCTTCAGCCAAGCCTAGTGCCTGGGCAATGCCACCTGGCTCCTCTTGGACAGCATAGGAAAGATGAATGCCTAGCTCCCTGCCGTCACCCAATAGCTCCAAAAAATGGCCGGCATGACCCTTGCCTGAAACAATTAATATATTATCCAACCCAGCTTCGCGCAAAGTTTCTAACGGATAATAAATCATAGGTTTATCATAAACCGGCAACAAATGCTTATTAGTCACTTTGGTTAAGGGATAGAGTCGCGAACCAGTCCCTCCGGCTAAAATTATTCCTTTCATAATGTATTGGATTACTGTGTGAATGGCGTTTTTAATTCCCCGAAAGAATTAAGTTGGGAATCCTTGGCTGATAACTTTGGATTTGATATTGGCCAATCAATATTAAGGGTGGCATCGTTCCAAATGATACCACTGTCAGACTCGGGAGCATAATTATTATCTACTTTATAACAAAATTCTGTATTTGGCTCAAGGGTACAGAAGCCATGCGCAAAGCCCCTAGGGATGAAAAGCATAGTAAAATTTTCAGCTGACAATTCAAACCCCTGCCATTGCCCGTAAGTTTTAGATCCCTTTCTGATATCAACGATTACGTCATAGACTTTACCGGCGGTAACACGAACTAGTTTAGCCTGATCATGAGGAGGGATTTGGAAATGAAGCCCCCGGAGTACTGCAGTTTCTCTGGACAGTGAGTGGTTATCTTGGATAAACGAAACATCAATGCCTTTGTCCGCAAACCATCCGTTTGAGTACGACTCCAGGAAAAAACCTCTTCCATCCTGAAAAACTTTCGGCTGAATAATCCAAGCGTCTTTAAATTTTGTCTCCTTAAACTCCATTTATTTACTCAGTAAATATTCTTTCAAGGCCGCTTGCCAAGGCCTCATAGGATTCAATTTTGTATTAAGTAATATTGAGTATTTAGGCCGTGGGGCCGGACGCGGAAAATAGCTTCCGGCAACAGCATTAAGTTTAACACTGATTCCTTTTATATCAAAAATTTCCTTAGTAAATTCATACCACGTACAAGCACCTCTATTAGATACGTGATAGATACCAAAGGGGAATTTCCCTTCTACTATTTCCCTGGACTGCTCAGCTAAGTCCGGCGCATAAGTGGGATTCGACAATTCTTCGTCAACGGCATCAATAACTTCGTTTTTTTCAGCTAAACCCAACATCAAATCAACAAAGCTAGTTTTTGCTGAGCCACCTATACCGGATTTTCCAAACAGCCTGGATAGCCTGATGATATAATATTTATCAGAATATTTGATAACATTTTTTTCGCCCAGTAACTTAGACTTTCCGTAGACAGATCTAGGTTCTGGGTCATCTTCTTCAGAATAGCCTCTTTTCTCATCACCATTGAATATATAATCAGTACTGTAGTGTACTAGAATGCCCTCTGCGGCACATACGGCTCTAGCGAGGTGCCCTGGCCCTTCTGCATTTATGGCATACGCTATATCCTTATTTTTTTCGGCCGCATCTACATCATTGTACGCAGCCGCATTAAACACGATATCCGGTTTTACTTCATTTATCTTTTTATCAACATCACTCTTATTAGAAATATCAATATGTGACTTGCTCCATAGTAACGGATTTTCATTCTGATACACTCTCGCTAATTCTTGTCCAAGCATACCCTGGCTGCCAATAATGATAATTTTCATATTTTTTTATTAGCTGTAATTTCCTTTACAAATTTATGTGCTTGGCTTAGACGCTTACCATGACCCCGGTATCTGCGAAATCTATTATACGCTTTGGCATAGCTACCTATATAAGGCCCCTGGCCTTTTCGATATGACGCCCTAGCATCAGCGTAAGCAATTATTTTTTCTTCCATGGTACGCGGAAAAAAATCTCTGGCCATGAATCCATGCTTCTTATTTGTAATTTTATCCAAACCCCCTCCCCCAGCGTGACAAATACAAATTCTTGCTAATACAGGAAAACCTCTTTTTTTTAAAATTCTATAGCCTTCATACAAATGATAAATAGGATGCATCATTATCTTACTCCCCTTGCTTCCAGTAACCATTCTCCCCATGTCATGTACGTAACATCCCACCTTTAACAATTTTCGGTCAACTATATATCCATTTTTTATCGCTTGCTGAGCAATGTCATTAGCAAATTTCCAGACAATTGTCGAATGGCGCCAAGTGTTATTAACTTGCTGACTGATGTCATTCT
>JADFTK010000016.1 GCA_022560375.1 Patescibacteria group bacterium | reverse complement strand
TAATAAAGAATTAAATGGTACTTTTGAAGGGATAGGAACCGAAATTGGGATAAAAAATAATTTATTAACAATAATTGCCCCTTTACCGGACACGCCGGCGGCTCGAGCCGGACTAAAAGCTGGTGATACTATATTAAAAATTGATGACGAGGAGACAATCGACCTACGCATTGATCAAGCAGTCAGGCTTATCCGAGGTCCCAAAGGATCGGTGGTAGTGTTAACTGTCGTATCGAAAGGTGAAAATGAGGCGCGCGAGGTATCCATAGTTCGTGAGGTGATAAAAATTGACAGTGTAAGTTGGGAGATGCTGGACAATAATATAGCCTATATTGAGATTGTTCATTTCGACAGTAATACTGATGAAAATTTTAAAATAATAGCCAACGAAATTATAGTGGCTAACCCGGATGGATTAATAATAGATGTGAGAAATAATCCAGGCGGATTCCTTGATTCGGTAGTTGCCATAGCCGGGGTTTTACTGAAAGAGGAAGTAATAGTTATTGAAGCGTCAGGAAATGAGAGGAGCGAAATCAAATCTACTACTTCTCCTAAGTTAGGCGAAATAGAAATAGTGGTATTGGTCAATGGAGGCAGCGCCTCCGCTTCGGAAATATTAGCAGGGGCTTTGCAGGATTATGACAGAGCAATTATATTAGGTGAACAAACATTCGGTAAGGGTTCAGTACAGGATTTTGAGGAATTTAGAGACGGATCGTCGCTTAAGCTGACTGTATCAAAATGGCTGACTCCTAAAGGCCGGTCTATAAATGAAGATGGGATAACTCCTGACATAGAAGTTCCTTTTACTGACGAGGATTACAATAACGACCTAGACCCTCAACTGGATGCGGCTGTGGCTTTAATTTTAGAGTAATTCATGGGTGATCATCATCAGCAGCATCTATTGCTTTATGGCACAGTCCAAGGTGTTAATTTACGTTACGCTATTAAAACTGAGGCTACAAGACGGAGAATATGTGGATTTGTAAAGAATAACGTCGATGGTTGCGTTGAAGTGCTGGTGATAGGGGAGGATGAAGAGCTAAACGACTTTATTTCATGGATTTTGACGAATCCGGGACAATCGAGAATCAAGGGGGCAAAAAAAATTGATAGGCTTGGGGAGGAAAAATTTGATGATTTTCGAATTTTGTATTAATATAATATTATATGGAAATAATATTTATTGAGGATGTAAAGAATATTGGCCGACGTGGAGAGATAAAAAATGTGGCAGACGGGTTTGCCAGAAATTTTTTATTACCAAGAAAGTTAGCGATCGGTGCAACTCTCGAGCTTAAAACAAAACTGCAGAAGGAGAATCAGAACCGTATCCAAGAGCGTGATGAGCAAGTTCGGGCTATGGAGAAATTAGCCCTTTCTTTAAAAGGCCTATCCTTGAGTTTTACAGAAAAAGCTAATAAGGAAGGAACTTTATTTAAAAGCATCAGCAAAAAAATGATTGCTGACCAAATAAATGAAAAGATTAACTTGGGCATTAAATCTGATGGGGTGGTTCTGGATGCTCCCATAAAAAATGTTGGGTCATTTCCCATAAATGTCCTGTTTAATAAAAAAAGTTATCCAATAAGTGTTCAAGTAAATAAATGACCTCCCAAGATTGTAAATACATATTTGTAACCGGCGGAGTTGTGTCTGGTCTTGGTAAGGGGATTGCCGCTGCCTCAATCGGAGCAATATTAAAAGCTTGTAATTATAAGGTATTCAGTTTAAAATTTGACCCCTATCTGAATGTTGACCCGGGCACTATGTCTCCTTACCAACATGGGGAGGTTTTTGTGTTAGATGATGGCACCGAGACGGATTTAGATCTAGGGCACTATGAACGGTTTCTCGATGAAAATTTAAGTAGCCTTAGTAATTTGACAACGGGGCAAATTTACCAGGAAATACTAGATGAGGAGAGAAGAGGAAAATACCTAGGGAAAACCATTCAAATAATTCCTCATATTACTAACAAGATAAAAGAAAAAGCTTTTGAAGCTGCTAAGATTAGCCAAGCCGATTTCCTGATAATGGAAGTGGGTGGAACTGTGGGAGATATTGAGGGTGATCCATATTTTGAAGCTGCCCGGCAACTGCATAATGAACTTGGCGGGGCTAAGGTAATGTTTGTGCATGTAGCTCTATTGCCCTATTTGAAAGTTTCACATGAATTGAAAACAAAACCCATTCAGGCTTCAGTTAGAGAATTGAGGAGTAGGGGGATTCACCCGGATATAATAATTGCCAGAGCGGACTACCCAGTGGACAAGGAGCACTTGGAGAAAATATCTCTTTTTTGTGATTTGCCCAGTAGCGCCGTCATTCCTGCGCCAACACTCAAGACAATATATGAGGTCCCTATCAGCCTGGAAAAGCATAAAATATCAGAAATTATTTTCGATAAATTTAAATTAAGAAAAAAAGAGCCAGACCTTAAAGCTTGGAAAAAATTAATAAAAAAAATAAAAAATGGGAAAGCGAAGCATAAATCGAGAATTGCGATGGTGGGCAAATACACGGAACATGGAGATGCTTATATTAGCATTATAGAATCACTAAAAGCTGCCGCAGCCTATCATAGCTCTAAATTAAATATTGAATGGGTGGTCGCTGAGAAACTAGAGCAAAAGGACAAGAAGGAGTGGTATAAACTAAAAAATGCCGACGGTATTTTAATACCCGGCGGTTTTGGATCAAGGGGGACGGAAGGTAAAATTTTAGCTGCTAGGTTTGCCAGAGAAAATAAAGTTCCATTTTTAGGGTTGTGCCTGGGTATGCAAATAGCCACTATTGAATACGCCAGAAATGTCACAAAATTAAAAGACGCTAATAGTTCCGAGTTTAACAGTAGAACTCCTCATCCCGTAATTCACATCATGTCCGAACAAGAGAAAAAACTTCTCAAACACGAGTACGGTGCCAGCATGCGACTTGGCAGTTGGACATGCAAATTGTCCAAGAAAAGTAAAAGTTTCAAAGCGTATAATAAAGACAAAATAAGTGAACGGCATCGCCATAGGTATGAACTGAATAATTCCTATAGGAAGCAGCTGGAGGATTCGGGCCTGCATATTACCGGTACGAGTGTGGATGGTTTACTGGCTGAGATAGTTGAGATTCCATCACATCCTTGGTTTGTGGGGGTGCAGTTTCATCCTGAATTCAAATCGAGACCTCTACGTCCCCATCCTTTGTTTAGGGATTTTATTGAAGCTAGTTTGAAAACAAAAGTATAAAAAAACTACCAGACTAACCTGGTGGTTTTGAAGAGAAAATTTATTTGACTGGTATCACATTAACGAAGCTGGCGGTTTTTAGCTTGCCATTAAATTGTAGTATCTTTTTTTTATTGAAAGATACTAGTCCTTCTTGAATTGCAAAGAGGGTGTAGTCGGAACCACGACGGACATTTTTTCCTGGCCGAAATTTAGTACCGCGCTGTCGGACTATGATACTGCCAATTTTGGCAAACTGTCCGCCAAATAATTTCACGCCAAGCCGTTGTCCACTACTGTCTCGGCCTAAAGAGGTTGTACCAGTACCTTTTACATGTGCCATATCTTTGAATCAATGATTATAGTTAGTTTAATAATTATAGTTAAATAAAATAATAAGTCAAGTATTGATTATTTGAATGGGTTAGGTATTTTCTGGACATTGATATCATGGTTCAGTTTTTTATCTATCCTCAAATTTACCATTTCAAATAATTCAAGATTCACTTTTTGTTTCCGGGCAACTATTTCTGATGGCTCAATGTCCCGTGGTACTAAAACTGACTGATATAAATTATTATATGTAAAATAAGCCAGCCCTATTAATATAATGGATGATATTATCATGATTATAAAGAATAATTTATGTAGTAGGTAAAGGCCGATTTTTTTTGTACTTATTGATCTTATTTTATTTATTTCCATATGTGTTGGCGCTAAAGGTTACATGGAGCAGATCACCTTTTGACGTAAAACGTAAATTATCTATCCGTAAATAAAAGTTAAGTTTCTCTGTATCATTGATGTACGATAAACATTGAATCCAGGTACAGTCGAGTGTTATATCCATATTAAGGGTCGTGTTAGATCCGCTTGAGCCGGAATTCACCTTGATATCTTGGCTCACTAGGTTGAGTGCCGCAACATCCTCTAGGGTATAAAAAACATCTAAGGCATTGCCGGAGTCGATAAAAATCTTGGAAATCTTGGAGATATCATTGCTTATTTTGGCGTAGTCAACCTGGGTCTGTTCCAAATTGGTCCGTTCTTGCTGAAAAATGGCCAGCTGAACTCGTTTTTCGTCAACCTCACTATTTAGATTCACTATTTTAGAAAAAAGCGGAAGAATCCCAAATATTATCCCGGATATTATTATCAAACCAGATGAAATACTTAGCAGTAGTAACCTTTTTTTTCTTAAATCAGAAATTTTCATATATATTATCAGTGAGACTGGCGGAAATATCAAAGTTTATGCTTTCTCTCTGCGTTAAATTTGAAATTGGTGAAACGATATTCTCAAAGTAAACAGATTGATCCAGCCTCTCCTCAAATTCTAAAAGAGCTTCTCTTGTGTCGGCAATGCCGGTGACACTGAATGAGTTAGTTAAATTATTGAAATTCACAGTTTTTATTATAATGCCATCTGGGACGAGTTGTGTAAAATTCGAGATGAATTCCGTCCAAAGAATATATTCATTTTGGACGGAAGAGGCTAAATTAATTTGCTGATTAAGGTCTTTGGTCGCCTCACCAATTGAAGCTATTTTTTCTTTTTCTTTAATGCCTAATTCTTGCTCCAATAGTGAGTCTAGTGATTTTATTTGAACATTCAAAAGGAAAAATGAAAATATTAGTACCGTGCTAATAATTAGTAGTAAACTAGCCACCCGGAAACTAATAGTTTTAATAATGAAGAACGTTTTTATCGATCTTATTTCTTTTTTTGATTTTGGGCTAAGTAGATTTAAATCAATCATACCTGTCATTTAATTTCCTTAATAGCCAGACCAATAGCAGTGGTAAATGAGTACAGGTTATTTGGGGGCAGTTGTTTACTATCTTTTGGTAGATTAACATTGACCAGGGGATTGCCTATTGAAACTTTCATCTTAAGCTTGTCTTGTAAAAATGTATCAATGCCAAACATTCTACTGACACTTCCTGTTAGGATTATGGAATCGATACTGCTTTTTTTGGTCACGTAGTTATCATAAAAAACAAGATTCTCATTAATCTTTGATATGAGGCTAAGAATAATTGGCTCAAGAACTTTTCTGACGATACCTTTACTTTTTTTTTGATCCAGCCCGCTTATAATTTTCGCTTTTTCCGCGTCCTGGTAATTTAGATCCAGGGTGGTGGAGACTAATTTGGTCATTTCGTGGCCACTTATTTCTAATGTTGATGCCGATTGTATAGCTCCATAGTTATAAATCATTATGGTAGTGCGACTCCTTCCTAAATCAATAATTATTTTTGGCTGATTTTGGTTGGAGGAATACCCCAGTAAACTTCTAGAGATAGCAGTTGATTCATTTTCTAGATTGATCGGTATGAATCCTGATTCAGATATTACTTCAGAAAAGCTATCGACTAGATTTTTGGGCGCTACAGATATTAGTACATTTAATTTACCATCATTTGGTTTCGGCTGATCAATGATTTGCCAATCGTAGTAGGCGTCTTCAATTTCTATGGGAATATTTTTTTCCACTGCCCATTTGACGGCTCCCTTCATTTCATTTTCCGGTACTTCCGGGATCTCAACTATTTTTATGAAAGTCTTTTTTTCTGGGAGGGCAGCATTCACATATTTTGAATCGACTTTTCCAAAATTTGGCTTTTTAAACATTTTTTTTAGCAAATTCACTAGGCTGGCCTTATTTTTTATCTCCCCTGACACAATATGACCATCCGGCACGGGCATCTCACCATATGAATTTAGTAGAAACCTCTTATTCCTTTTGGAATGCAATTGAAAAAATCTGATTTTTGAATCACTAATGTCGAGACCTACTATATTTCTAAATGGATGGGGACTAAACATAAAATTTTTAATCAATTTCTAGCCAGGAACTTTTTTTTGTGGTCCAGATACCACCTGGCCCATTAGAAAAATTGGCATTGGCCAGTCCGGAAACGTAATCAACTGAAGCATTATTATCAAGCCTTAGTTTATAGCCAGTAGCTTCTCGGAGTGAAGAGTTTTGGCCGATTTTTATCAAGCCATTACCAGCATAGAAAATGACTGTTTGGGCATTATTATTTATGTTAATGGCCGGTGAAGCATTGTCTAGGGAATTATTAGTTGTCAGGATGAGTATGTAACTGTCAGGGTCCCCTGATCCCTCAAAAATATTATTATTATTTACATCTACCTGACCGTCGGTAATGACTGTCCCGCTACTACTGCCATAGCCAGGATCTAGTTTAATAGTGGTGTTATTGGTAATAATAATATCTCCTTGGATCCATAAGTTTCCAGTTATAGTTAGGACAGCACTGTTAGTTATGGTTAGTGACCCAGTTATTTTTAAAGGGCCTAATGAGGTTGAAGTCCCATCAATAATTTTATCTCCAGTAAAAGTTCCTCCTGCTTCAGCTATGTCCTTCCAGTCTTGAATTCTGGCGTCTGATATGGGAAGAGGCTCAGGTGGCGGGTCAGGACTGCCTGAATTTTTGTTTCTTCCGACAGTAGTGCCGGATATATCATCTGGGTCGACGTCAAAGAAGGCATCGCATTCAATCTCACTATTGGTGATAGAGTTAGCGTAAGCATCCCCGTGGTGGGTAGCGTAGTGAGCATCATCACAGGTGTGGTCTTTGTCTCCCACTTCCAAGTTGTCTATGGATGTATCAATTCCACCCATCCAGGTTTTGAAGGTAAAGTCATTATTTACATCATTCCATGGATCGGATGACCAATTGGAACTTTTTTTGGCTGTGCCACTAGAGTAGCTAGAGTCTACATTTTCTCCAATGACATAATATCGAGTGCTTTTTGGAACGAGTGTATTTATGACAATCCAGTAAGTCTGGCCAGAGGTGAGCTGTGGCGTGGTATCCAAGCCGATATCGAGCCATGCATAAGAGGTGCTAAGCAGGCTTGAATACAATGTGCCGGAAGCAATGGCGGTCGTATCAGGGCTGCCGCTATTGTCATTGGTTATATATATTTTGGCATTATTTGGATTACCAACTTTTTTTATATAAAGACTGATATAATTTAATACCTCTGTGGTACCAGCTTGGAAACTCTGGGCGACATCCTCTTTTGCTTCGATGTTACCGAATAAGTAATCAGTAGCCTGGATCGTTTGCTGCTGATCAGGGCTTAAGGCCGTGCCACCAGCTACAAAAATATCTCCAGTGACCCTAGCTCCATTGCCAGCTGTTACGGATCCATTAGAATATACATTTCCGACTACAGTACTTCCGTTGGCCATATCTAATCCGCCCTCTCCAACCTGTACACCAAAGAAGAAAGCTGCCCCGGCACTTACTGTTTTCGTGGTTATGGTAGCTTTTATTTTTTTATTTATATTATTTATTGTACCGGTTGATTCTATAGCATAGTCATTACCAGTACCAGTTAATACGGTGGTAAATGATCCGTTGCCGATGGAGGTGGTTTCACCTGTATAGGTGGTTCCGCATTCCGGTTCGTTATTTAAACACCAGATAGCCTTATCTATGCCCGCTTCAGAAATTGATCTAGCCTGAGCAATATTATATCCCCTTTGAGTCACAGTACGGTTACTCATGACAAGTACAATCAAGGATAGGGTGAGGGTGAGGATTATCCCTAAAAATGATACTACAGCGAAAATTGCTAAACCTTTATTATTCATATTAATTCCTGAGGCTTGAGGTTAATTGAGCAATGATTGTTTGTATGCGTTTACCAGCAGTTTTAGTATTTTTTATGATAGTTTCTACTTTACTTGAGGAAATATAATCAGTATGGTTGTAATTGAATATTAAAGTATCTAGGTTGTCCGTTACCAATTTAGTGCCACCAGTCCGACTACTAGCTACATCAGGCTCTAAGTCTGATTTTAAGAGTGAATTATCAGTGGGATCGATAAAATACACAATATAATCAAAGGTACTATCTATGATGTCGTTATCTGAATCGAATGATGGCAATTCTAAAATCAGTGTATCAAAGTCAGTTACGTACGCCGTAGAGTTAATAGTTTTGCTATTTACAACGAAGGTAGCTTCTCTGATTGACCGACTAATTTTTTCTAGACCTACAGAATTACTGGATTTAATGTCGTTGCGCGCCAGCTGAATCAAGAAAACGTCATGGTAGATTAGATATACTCCCACGACGGTACTGACTATCAACGTGAGTACAAATATTGTTACTAAGGTTTCAGCGAGTGACATATTTATTGGGTCAGGGTAATAAGGGTAGTTAGTTCTACGGAATACGTGTTACCGCGCTCCTGCCAATTTACTTTGACGGATATTTTTTTTATATCAGTGAAGCCCGATTGGTCATCTTGGATAGTTAAGAGTCCTGTACCACCGGGTAAGTCGTTAACTGAAAATCGTTCCCAGCCTGACGGGAGTTCGCCGGCCGTATCTGAATCAAAATTCCATGCGTTGGTGGCGCCTTCGGTTACGCTTATGTCATCGTAATATTGATGAGCAGAGTTGATGCTTGCTAATCCAATCCGGCCTTTGGCAAAAGAGCTGTCACTGTCAGTAGCTGATAGTTCTAGCACGTCATTTATATAAACATCTAGAGTGTTGGAACTGGTGATAATTTTGACTGTATACCAAGTATCTTCCAAAAAGGTTTTAGTTTTTGAACCTAAAGAGGTCTCGGTGCCATCTACTTTTTTATCTATGTATAAATCCGTCGAAGTAAAGTAGGCACGATAGTAATTATTTGAGTCATGATAGCGAAAATATATAACGGACTGCCAACCAGCCGGGGAGTCTGAGCGGACATTTAGGTCGGTTTCGAATGTGAAATTACTGTAGTCGAATCCTGGTACTATGGCCAGTCCCGTGACGCCTGATGGGTTACCGACTGGTGAGCCCACCTGGAGAATATTTGGTGAACTTGGAGAACTGCCGAGAGAGGCGACTAGCCAGCTGCCCTTGTTATAAGCAACTTCAATAAAATCTGCATCGGTTCGATTTGTTAATTGAGTATAGGGAGTATTTCTCAAAGCTTCAATTTCCTCTACAGCTACATTATAAGCTAGATTTTTATTTTTCAGTAGGGTGTTATTAATAACTATAGTGTACGACGCTCCAAAAACTGTAACAAATAGCGCTAGCAGCCCGATGGCTACTACGGATTCAACAATAGAAGAGCCGTTATTATTTGGTCTTTGTAGTCGCATCAGAATAGTATAAATGCTAGAAATTAATTATTAAAATGACACTTTTATATAGCATCTACCAGCCCGTACATAGGTTGCAATACGGACAAGGCCATGAAAGCAACTGCCACCCCAATAACAACCATTAAAATGGGTTCAATTATAGTAGAGAGACCGTTCATTGTTTGGTCAACTTCTTCTTCATAAAAATCAGCCACCTCTTCGGTGATAGTGTCTAGCGTTCCGCTCTCTTCACCAATATTTATCATTTGTGTAACTATGGGTGGAAACAATTTTGGCTGTTCTTCTAGTGACTTCACGATAGTAATGCCTTTTTTTACCTTTTCCGAAGCATCCATCATAGCATTTTGATAATGAACATTACCCAAAGTTTTAGAAATTATTTGTAATGTTTGGACAATGGGTATGTCAGTTTTCAACAAAGAGCTAAGGGTGCGTGTAAATCTAGCTAAGTTTATTTTTTTTATTATGCCAGAGATAGCGGGTAGTTTTAAAAGTAAGAGATGATAGTAGTATTTGCCTTTTTTTGTTTTAACCAGTCGTAATAAGGAATACACAAAAATTCCCAAGCCAATAGCAACCCATATTCCGTAATTCTGTAGGAGGTCACTAAATCCTATCAGAACTTTGGTAGTGGCTGGTAATTCTGTTTCGGTTTCATCAAAAATTTCCAGGAGCGTGGGAATTACGGTGACCATCATCAGGGTGCCGATCAATACCATGGCGGTAACTATGATGCCTGGATAAAGCATGGCTGCTCTAACTTTGGTTTTAATAGAGTGGTCTTTTTTCATTTGCTTGGTGAGGGTAATCAAAATCTCATCAAGTTTGCCGCTAGCCTCACCGGCGGATATCATATTGACAAAAATGTCAGGAAAAACTTTTGGGTGCTTGGCCAAGGCGTTGGAAAAAGAAATACCACTTTCTATGTCATGCTGCATGTCAATTATTATTTCTTTAAATTTTTTATTTTCTGTTTGCAGGGCTAATGTCTGCAACGCCTTAGCGAGTGAAAAGCCGGTTTTTACCATTATGGACAGATTTTGGGTAAAAAATATTTTCTGGACTACGGGTATTGTCCCAAAATCATGTAGAATCTTTTTTATCGAAAATTTACTCGATGTTCCTCTTTTTTTTGCGGAAGTGAGGATTAATCCCTTGTTTTTTAAATGGTCGGCCAGGGTTTTCTCATCCTTCATCCGAATCCTGTCCTTGGTTAATTGTCCGTCCGGGGTTCGGGCGGTATAGTCATATTCGGGCATATTATTCTCTACTAGCTCTTAAAATTTCTTCTATGGTAGTGACACCGTTTTTTGCTTTTATAAAGCCATCTTGAATCATGGTTAGCATACCTTTTGACTTTGCTTCTTGCAGAATTTTGAAAGTGGAGGCTTTGTCCATTATTAGCTTTGATATTTCTTTGGATACGTCTAGAACTTCAAAAATTCCTACCCTCCCCTTATACCCGGTGTTACTACATTGTTTGCAGCCTTTACCTTTATAAAAAAGGAGTGATTCCGCAGGTACATCAGCTGACAAAATGATTCCCTGTTGTTCTAAAACCTCCATGATGGCCTTGAGATTGAATTTTTGGTTTAAGTCCTGAATTGCTTCCTTACCAAGGGTGTAACTGTGGATGCAATTCTGGCATATTTTTCTTACTAACCTTTGGGCGATAATTACATTTGTAGTTGAGGCGATTAGGAAATTTGGTACATTCATTTCTTCTAGTCTAGGGAGGGTGGTAACTGCATCGTTGGTGTGCAAGGTAGAGAGTACCAAATGTCCTGTCATGGCTGCGTGAGTTGCTATTTCCGCTGTTTCACCATCGCGTATCTCACCGACCATGATAATGTCAGGGTCTTGCCTAAGTAATGACCTTAATCCATTAGCAAAAGTAAAGCCAATTCTTGGCTTGACTTGACTTTGGTTGATTCTGGGCATGCGATATTCCACGGGGTCCTCGATAGTAGATATGTTAACATCAGGTTTATTTAGAATATTCATGAGAGTATAGAGGGTGGTTGTTTTCCCGCTGCCGGTTGGTCCGGTGATTAGGATCATGCCTTGGGGCTTGGTAACGTTTAATTTAACTAATTCTAGAGCCTTTAATTGTAAGCCTATCTGTTCTAAACTCAGGATTTTTGCTGATTCGTTGAGTAGACGTAGGACAATCTTCTCTCCGTCGAATACTGGAATTATTGAAACACGAAACGAAATTTTATAATCAGCTGTGCTCAACATAAATCGGCCATCTTGGGGTAATCTATGTTCATCAATTTTTAGGTTGGACAGAATTTTTATCCTGGCGATTATTCCGGACTGCATATTTTTTGGCAGTCTCATAGCTTCGCGTAGTAGGCCATCGATTCTATACCTGACTAGAATGTCTGTTTCTGTTGGCTCTAGGTGAATGTCCGAGGCCCCTTCAAAAATTGCGTATTCTAGCAAAGTGTCTAAAATACGGATGATAGGTACGTCCTGGGCTAATTGATGAAGATTTTTTCCTTTAGTACCATCTGAAGCGATTTGGTCTTTAGTAATCTTTTTGAACTCGGAAGTTAGCCCTTTGTGGTAAAGTCCAAGTATTTCTTTGATACTGGCTGGAGTTGTTATGTGAGTTTTTATCCTTAAACCAGTCTTTTTCTTCAGAAATTCTAATATCTGCAGGTTTTTTGGATCAGTCGTTGCGACTTTTAGCTCCGTTTCGGTTTTTTCAAAAGCAATAATTTGGTAGGTTTGGACTATCGATTCAGGAATTATCATGAGGATGTCATTCCTGATAGTCATTTTTCGCAAATCAATAAATGGAATTTTATAGTAGTTACCTACAGTTTCGTATAATGTGTTCGCGGATATGAGATTTTTATCAATTAAGTATTCACTTAAATCTATTTGATCCGCAGTAACTTTTTTCCACGCCTTAACTAGCTCTTCCTTGGGAATAGTATTGTTTAATTCAATTATTTTTTTTAGTTCTTGGTTCGGTAGCATGGGTAAGGATCCTCCAAAGTAATTTATATTATATCAGATTTTGTACAAATAGTCAAAGGTAAAATAGTTAATTACGTAAATCATAAATATAAATTGAGTAACCGATTTTTTTATCTGGGTTTAATTCTCTCAGCCAGCTAAATTCACCCTCTTGGGACCATAGACTGGTAACACTAATGGCCACCACGCAATTAATTTTTTCCAGTCCCTGGTAGTTATTATTATCAGGTAAGTAGCGGTAATCTATTTTGTAGTATTCTAGGTTAGCTTGTCCAAAATAACTCATACATACAAATTCAATATTGTCTTTGATTAGGTATTTTTTCAACTTTTTTACATCCTGGCCCCAGTCTATATTTGAATCAGTTAATATTTTTGGACCATTGTCGGGACCACCAACGACTTCATTAAAGTATGCTAAATAATGAGGATAGATCAAAAGAGAGGAAGTGACGTAAAAGATAAGGAGGGTAGTAGTTAAAAGTTTTACAGCTATTTTATTATTTTTAATACCTTTCCTGAAAACTAATCCAGAAATAACAAAAATGAATGGGTAGATGACCAAGATATAACGTAAGCCTAAATTTAAATTACTTGTCAAACTCAGTAGAAAGTAAAGTAAGGGGGGAATAACTAGGAAAATCCAATGCAGTTGTACTTTACTTATGATATATTTGATTGATTTCTTCTCCCTAAGTTGTTTGATTGTTTGCCATATGACCAAAATAATCCCAGTAAATAGTAGCCATAGGATGGAAACGGGTGTTTTAGCCAAGAAGGCAACTGGGAAATAGTACCACCATCCAAATTCTGAATACTCGCCAAGTAAATATGATGTATGTCCTCCATAATTATGTCCTACGAGTTTGAAAAATCCACTAATATAGGAGAAAGCTGGCAGGCGGGTATTATCGGCAAAGTTTTTTATCAACTCACCGGATTTGGTGTTGGTGTTAGTAATAGAAATAATTTTTTGTATTATGTCATCTTGATCGCCCAGGGAGTTGCTTTTAATTATGTTTTCTTGTTTTTGGTACAGATTTTGAACTAGTGAATCCTCAATCGGTTTTTTGAATTCAAACCCATATATGACAATTATTACCATGAGCCCAATTCCAAGTATGGTACTAAAAGTTTTAATGATTTTTTTAAAATTATTTTTTAGATTATGCTTATGCAAGTTTTTAGACAAGGAGATAAAATACAATAGGGGGAGTAAGGGGACTAAAAATAGTCCTGAGAATTTACTGGAAATGGTCAAGGCAAAAAATAATCCGGTTAGTAGTAAAAATTTTGCTAGTGGTTCCTTGAGATATTTATAAAAGTAATATATTGTAATAAAGAAGAAGGCAGTAAATCCCAGGTCCGTAGTTACGTACCTGGCATGGGCGATAATATTTGGGGAAAAAATAAATAGAGTTAAAGATATTATACCTATATAGGGCCCAAATAATTCTTTAGACCACCGAAACACAAAAAGACCAAGTAGCAGACTTAGCAGCATGATGGGTATTCTTCCTAGGAGTAGTAATTTATCCGCTGAAATCGTATTGTTGTATAGAAAATCCTTGGCAAATTCCCATTGATCTGAGTTATCCCAGTAGATGCTGTTAAAAGATGAGTTAAGATCCTCGTCTATGAAAAGTAAAGGAATCGCGGACAGAGTCTTTAACAGTGGTGGGTGCTCCTTGTTTAATCTAAAATCATTTTTTACTAAATAGCTGTAGCCAGCTGACAAGTGTATTCCCTCATCTATAGTCTGTGATTCTTGTACCGAAGAACTAACTTCGAGTAAAAGCATTATCACTAGCAGCAGCGCTACTATAGTAGAAACCCCCCTTTTACTTAGATTCATATGCTTAGGTTTAAAAAAAAATTATCCCCGATTGAAAGTTTATTAAGCGATAGAAGCAGCCAGATATTGCTTGTAGTTGGACTACTGTTCAATATTTCAGCCTGGATATATCTCTTAATTAATATCAAGCCCCAGGCTGACCTAATTTTTTTACATTATAACATTTACTTTGGTGTCGACCTAATAGGTGATTGGTATCGTATTTACCAAATTCCGCTGATAGGAATTATAATCTACTTTGTAAATCTATATTTATCTTATATACTTTATAAGAAAGGCAAGGTTATAAGCCGTTTTTTGATAGGGGTAACAGTCTTCATCCAGGTCATAGTACTAATTAGCAGTTATTTAATCACCCAGCAAAATATTTAAAAATCATGAGCCTAGTAGAGAATTTTAGCGTCATTAAAATATTTATTTTAACCACCTTGGCATTTGTCATTACTATAGCCTGGACTCCATTACTGACCCATTTTTTGTATAAATACAACATGGGTAAGAAGATTAGGTCTTCCGAGGAGACACCTATTTACTCGAGGCTTCATAAGTCGAAAGAAGGGACTCCCACTATGGGCGGCGTACTTATATGGATGACAGTCTTATTCATGGCTTTATTATTTTTTGTATTATCGGAGGTAGTCAACATTGAGTTTATCAAACAGTTGAATTTTCTAACCAGGCCGCAAACTCTTCTGCCGCTTGGGGCTCTGGTAGCATCCGCTATCATAGGTTTAATTGATGACTTCTTCAATGTGAAGGGCCGGGGGTCAAAAAGCGGCGGGATTAAAATTCGCTATAAGTTGGTGTTATATTTCATCATCGCTTTGGCCGGGGCTTATTGGTTTTATTTCAAACTAGACTGGACGACAATTCAGGTGCCATTTGTCGGTTTATTTGACATTGGTGTTTGGTATATCCCCATATTTATTTTCGTCATAGTAGCTACTGCTTTTTCGGTAAATGAAATTGATGGCCTGGATGGCCTGGCCGGCGGGACACTGCTAGCTGCCTTCGGAGCTTTTGGGGCCATTGCTTTTGCCCAAGGAAAAATTGAGCTAGCGGCATTTTGTGGAGTAATTATTGGAGCATTATTAGCATTCCTATGGTTTAATATAAATCCAGCACGATTTTTCATGGGTGATACCGGTTCTATGTCGTTAGGCGTTACTCTCGGTATAGTTGCTATGTTGACTAATTCTGTTTTGCTATTACCCATCATAGGATTTTTGTTTGTCATCGTGTCTGGCTCTGTAATTATACAGATTTTTGCTAGAAATTTTTTACATAGAAAAGTTTTTATTTCAGCTCCTATTCATCATCACCTGGAGGCAATTGGTTGGCCTGAACCGAAAATTGTAATGCGTTTTTGGATCATCTCAGCAGTTTCAGCGGTAGTTGGGGTTATTATTTTCTTAATTAGTAGATAAAGAATCAATAAAAGTTTCACTGTCTATAATATAGGAATAGACTTTTTCAGCGTGTTATAAAATGGCTTAAAATGTGCTATATTTTAACCTACTATCAATTTATAGAGCAGGTAAAATGGATTTAAGAAATAAGCAGGTAACGGTAATGGGGCTAGGTAGCCATGGCGGGGGAGTGAGCGTGGCTGCCTGGCTGGTCCAGAAAGGGGCCTATGTATTAGTGACTGATTTGAAAGATGAAAAATCTTTACGGCTGTCGCTGGAAAAATTAAAAAATTATAAAATTAAATATGTTCTAGGTAAGCACCGCGTTGAGGATTTTAAAAACGCCGATTTAATAATAAAAAATCCTGGAGTTCCCAGTCAATCAAAATTCTTAGCCGTCGCCAGAAAGAATAAAATACCCATTGAAACTGAAATTAGTATTTTTTTTAGGATATGCGTTGCCCCTATCATTGGGATTACTGGGAGTAAAGGGAAGTCGACTGTCACTACCATAGTAAATGAGATTTTCAAAAGTAATCGAGCAAATCCCGTCATGGCCGGCAATATTCGTATTTCACCACTTTCTTTGTTGGCCAAAATCAAGCCGCATACTCCGGTCATACTAGAACTTTCATCATGGCAAATTGAAGATATGGAGCACTTAAAAAGGAGTCCACATATTGCCGTGATAACAAGTATTTTCCCAGATCATTTGGATAGGCACAAATCTTTTAAACAATATATTTCTACTAAGCAAAAAATTCTTGAATATCAAACAAGGAGTGACATTGCTATCATTAATTACGATAATTTAATTACGCGGCGATTGGGTAGAAGGGCTAAGGGTAAAAAATTTTGGTACTCTAAAAGCTTTGTTACTGATCATAATGGTTGTTTCGTAAAAAAGGGGAACATATTTTTTTGTAATAATGGTAAAGAAAAAATAATTTGCTCTGTCAAAGAAATAAAAATCGTAGGTGAACACAATTTTGAAAATATATTAGCAGCTATTACCGTAACGTCTGTCAGCGGTGTTTCACTTAGAGCGATAAAGAAAGTAGTCATTAATTTTACGGGGATAAAGGACCGTCTTGAGCTAACTCGGAAATTCAAGGGAGTTTTATTTTTCAATGATACGACTGCCACTATTCCAGAAGCAACTATAGCGGCCATAAATACTCTGAACAAAAAAATTATACTGATAGCCGGTGGCCAGGATAAGAAGTTAAATTATGCCAAGTTAGCATCCGTGATAAAAAAGAATCAAATTCAATTATTGTTATTTCCAGGCTCGGCTAGTAAAAAAATACAAAGAGAGCTAAAAAAAATAAAGTACAAAAATTATCAATATGTGGCTAGTATGAATGAAGCAGTAACCAAAGCTAGCAAGTTAGCCATTCAATCGCAGGTTGTATTGTTATCACCAGCCGCAGCCAGTTTTGGTTTGTTTTTCAATGAATTCGACAGGGGAGAACAGTTTAAAAATTCAGTCGACAAGTTACAATAAATGAAGGAAAGATTTCACCAACCAGATTATCCGCTACTTATTACTTTAGCAATTCTTGTAATATACGGATTAGTGATGCTGTCATCAGCTAGTTCGGTAATATCTTTTGAAAAATTTGGTAGTAGTAATTATCTATTACGACATCAAATAGTCTATGGCATCGTAATCGGTATTACCCTCTTTTTGTTTACTGCCAAGGTAGACTATCATATTTGGCGGAAGTTTTCCTTTGCCCTGTTAGCTCTGAATATACTTTTACTTCTTGCAGTATTTTTGCCAGGTATAGGATTTGAATCTGGAGGTGCTCGTCGTTGGATTCAGTTAGGTCCTACCTTGTTTCAGCCTTCGGAGTTATTGAAATTAACTTTTATTTTGTATTTAGCGACCTTATTTGCTAAAAACAAAGAAGGCATAAAAGATGTGGCTTTTGGATTAATTCCTTTTTTGGTGATTGTTGGCTCAATCACTTTTTTAATAATGCTGCAGCCGGATATGGGAACGATGGTAACCATAGCCCTGATTGGTTTAGTTATTTTTTTCGTGGCCGGTGCTCCCCTAAAACACGTTGTTTGGGTTATACTAGGTGCTACGGGATTACTTTTTTTATTAATAAAGATAGCTCCATATCGCCTTGCCAGAATAACTGTTTTTTTGAATCCCGCTTTGGATCCTCAGGGGATAGGTTATCAAATAAACCAGGCCTTATTGGCTATCGGCAGTGGTGGAATCCTGGGATTGGGACTTGGACATTCAAGGCAGAAATATTTGTATTTGCCAGAAGTCACCGGGGATTCGATATTCGCTATTATCGCGGAAGAATTAGGGCTTTTTTTCTCGCTGATTTTGATTATTTTATTTCTAGTTTTGATGCAAAGAGGTTTTAGGATTGCCAAGAATGCCCCGGACATGTTCGGCAAGCTGGTGGCTACTGGTATTACTGCTTGGCTTGTCCTTCAGGCTTTTATTAATATTGCTGCTATGGTAACTATTCTCCCCTTAACGGGCATTCCCTTGCCATTTGTCAGCTACGGAAGTTCAGCCTTAGTCACATCTCTAATAGCAGTCGGTATATTGGTAAATATCTCTAAACAAACAAAAAAAATATGAGAATTTTATTCACCGGTGGTGGTACAGCCGGGTCCGTCATGCCATTAATGGCAATTTATTCAACTATGCACAAACTGAATTCTAGTCACCAGTTTATGTTTATAGGGACGAGGCAAGGTAAACCGGAAGAGAACATAGTCAGTCAATACGATATACAATTTAAAAAAGTATACTCTGGAAAATTAAGAAGATATTTTGATGTACGAAATTTTACCGACTCTTTTTTACTAGTCGTAGGCTTCTTCCAGTCTCTAATTATAGTGTATAAGTTTAGGCCTGAGGTTGTAGTAGGGGCCGGAGGGTATGTATCAGTACCGGTAATATGGGCGGCCTGGATTTTACGAAAAAAAATACTGTTACATCAGCAGGATATTAAGCCTTCTTTAGCTAATAAACTGTGTACCTATGTGGCAGATAAAATTACAGTTACCTTTGAGAGATCGTTACAGAACTTTCCGATAGTTAAAACTGTCTGGACTGGTAATCCTGTACGCCGCAATCTGATGAATGGCAATAGAGATCGTGCTTTGGAAAAGTTCGATTTAAAAAAAGATGTACCTCTAATTCTTGTCGTGGGTGGTGGGACGGGGGCACGCGGTATAAATACGGTGGTAAATCAATCTTTGTCGCATTTGGTGGCCTTTAGCCAAATAGTGCATATTACAGGTGAGGGTAAGCACGTTACAGGTATAAATCATGCTAATTATCAACAACATGAGTTTATCATTGAAGGTATGGTAGACCTTTTGTTCACGGCCGATTTAGTGATATCCCGCGCTGGCTTATCGTCATTAACAGAATTTTCAATGCTGGGCAAGGCTGCTATACTGATTCCACTACCTGATTCACACCAAGAAATAAACGCTAACTATTTTTTAGAAAAAGGAGCTGCCATCGTCATTAAGGAGAAGGATTTAACGCCCGGAATTTTGGTTAATAAGGTCAGGTCTATTTTAACTGATCAGCATGCCTTGGAGATCGTTTCTAATAACATGCGAAGTATAATGAAAGGCCAAGCTGCTGATACGATATCATCCCAAATAATTAAACTAGCCACCAATGGATTTAAGTAAAATAAAAAAAATTCATCATATTGGCATCGGGGGAATTGGAGTTTCGGCCATCGCTAGATTGCTCATGGAGCTTGGTAAAGAAGTTACTGGCTCAGACCTGGTCCCAAGCGAAATCATAAGCCAGCTAGAGAGTAAAGGAGCCGCCATAAAAATAGGTAGGCATAGTGACCACCATATAAGTGAAGGTGTTGATTTAGTGATTCATACTAGTGCTATTGACGATAATAATCCAGAATATAAAAAAGCAGTCGAATTAGGGATCCCTACTTGGAGCTATCCAAAGTTTCTAGGAGATATGATGAAAGGTTATTTACCAATTATTGTAGCTGGGACTCATGGTAAGAGTACGACGACTGCTATGCTAGCTTCAATTTTTATCAGTGCCGGACTTGATCCAACTGTCGTTTTGGGAGCTAATATGAAAAGTATCGGGGGCAATGCTCATTTGGGATTGGGTAAATATTTCATAGCGGAAGGAGACGAATTCAGGGAAGCATTTTTAAATTACCAGCCGGTGTCAGTGATCATTAATAATATTGAAGCCGACCATTTAGATTATTATAAAAATGTAGAAAAAGTGATCGGGGCATTTAATAAATTCGTTAAGCAAGTGCCCAGAGGAGGTTTCATTGTGGCGAAGGCCGCTGATAAAAACGTAAAAAAGAGTTTAAAAAATTCCCAAGGTAAAATAATAACGTTCGGGATTGAGGTCGGGGACTACTATGCCAGTAATATTGTTCACTATGGAGAGCTAACGCGGTTCACTGTCAGGGGGTTAGAGACATTTAATTTAGCGCTTAGGGTGCCTGGCGAGCACAATGTATTGAATGCCATGGCGGCGGCTGTAATGTCAATAACTTTCGGCATCGATTTAGAGGATATCAAAGAAGGTTTACTAAAATTTCAAGGAATCCAGAGACGTTTTGAAATTAAAGGAAGAAAAAATAATATCATAGTTGTTGATGACTACGCCCATCATCCTACTGAGATAAAAGTAACATTGAAGACAGCTAGAGAATATTTCCCTAAAAGGAAAATATGGTGTGTCTTTCAGCCACATAGCACCCACCGGACAAAATCTTTATTCGACGATTTCATTACGTCTTTTGGTGATTGTGACAAATTAATTTTGACTGACGTTTACTTAGTGCCCGGTAGGGAATCAGAGGAAAGAATCATTATTGATAAACTAAAAAAGGCAATCTCGAAGCAGGGAGTTGATATTGAATTTGTGTCGACGCTGCCGAAGGTGGAAAAACATTTATTAAAAAACGTTAGTTCGGGAGACGTGGTAATCACTATGGGAGCTGGAACTATAACGTCTATTAGTGATAGTCTATTGGATAAGTTATAAAAAAATCAGCTAGCCTTTTCAAACTAGCTGATTATACTTTGGTGGCCATTAATGCTAAAGTGTCACCTTTTTTGACTGAGGTACCTGATGGTATCCAGAAATAAATGTCACCCGCCGTGGATGACTTTACCGGATTTGTTTGGCCAAATGAAGTCAAGATCATGCCTATCAACTCATCGGTATGGACAAAATTTTTGCCACTCAAAATGTGTTGGTAGGATTGGATTTGGTACCAGCTAGGTTCGGGATCGGTATCTACGGAATCATCGAAGTTGTGAGTAAATAATCCATCAGCTGGAGAATCTACTGTGCTTATGATGAAAGTACTGGTACCGGATTCTAGAACCAGGCCTAGCTTGTAGGGAATCTTAATTTGGGTAAATCCCAATTTAATTTCATTCGGGATTTGAATGGTAATTATTTTTCTGGATGACTCCGCGTTAGAAGTTTGGTTGGTATGGGTAGGGTTAATGCTCCTTTGGAAATACACTCTACTTAGACCAAAAAAATTAGTTACTTCTAGACTAGAGATATCCGTATCGAGAAATATTTCGCGAAGCTTTTTTTCATACATCATTCGTTGACGGCTCCAAAAGAATAATGCTAGAAAACACAAAGCTATAACAGCTACAATGTAAATGCCAATCATGTTACCTCCGATGTATTATATTATGTAAAGAGCTATTAGACCTATGTTACCTTACTTTAATATATGTTAGTATGTCAATATATGTCTGAAGTATATCAGGAATTACAAAGTCAATTGGGTGAAGTATCCCAAAATGAGAAATTGGCTCCTTTCACCAGTTTTAAAATCGGCGGTCCAGCACAGTATTTCTTTTCTGCCAAGACCAATGAAGATTTAATTAAATCCGTAAAATTGGCAATTAGCCTTAGTATAAAATATTTTATATTAGGTAATGGCAGTAATATTCTAATTTCAGACAAAGGTTTTCCTGGTTTAGTTATCAAGCAGGACAATATGAAAATTAGCTATGATGGTACGCTAGTCACTGCGGCCTCAGGAGTTCGCCTACAAAAATTAGTAAGAGATGTTGTGGAGCACAACTTGACCGGACTTGAATATTTAATTGGCATTCCGGGGACAATAGGTGGGGGAGTAGCTGGAAATGTTGGAACTCCTCAGGAGGGACAATGGATTAACGAGCATATAGTATCAGTGGAAATACTGGATAGTCGCCGAGAAATTGCGGAAATTCTAAAAGCCAGTTGCGATTTTTCCTACCGTAATAGTAGGTTTAAAAAAGTTGATAATGAGTTAATCGTTTCCGCCAAGTTTGAATTGAGAAAATCCACCCGTAGTTCTATCGATGAGAATATAAAGAACTTTTTACGTAAGCGTTCCCACCAACCAATAAATTTACCTTGTGCTGGCTCAATATTTAGAAACCCCGCCGAAAAAAAATCCTGGAAACTAATCGACGATGCGGGATTGAGGGGGAAAAAAATAGGGGGCGCCCAAGTTTCCGAGGAACACACTAATTTCATAGTGAACGCTGGAGAGGCTACTGCTGAGGATGTAGTAATTTTGATAAGCTACATAAAACAGCAAATTAGAGATAAATATCGTGTTCAGCTGCAAGAAGAAATTAAGTACATAGGGTTTTGACCCTTTAAAATCGTTGACAGTTTTCAGGTATTTGCTATATTAAGTGAAATAAATTATATAAATGGCACTATTTTCAAAATTCTTTGGAGACCCTAATAAACGGGAAATTAATAAACTAGCTCCGGCAGTAAATGCGATAAATAATATCGAAAAAGATTTCGAGAAGCTTTCTGACGCCCAATTAAAAAGTAAATCGGACGGATTGAAGAAATCAATTACCGAAAAAAAGACCCTCGATGAAATTTTACCGGAATCTTTTGCCTTAATCCGAGAAGCCATCAAGAGATCGGTAAAGCAACGTGCCTATGACGTCCAGTTAATGGCCGCTATTACACTGCACAACGGAATAATTTCGGAACAGAAGACTGGTGAGGGTAAAACACTATCGGCCACCATAGCCGCTTTTCTTAATTCACTAACTGGTAAGGGCGTCCATATAGTTACCGTGAATGACTATTTGGCCAAGAGAGATGCTGGTTGGTACGGAGGATCATTAAGTATTTTAGGGATATCAACTGGCTGCATTACCCATGACCAATCATTTATTCTTGATCCAACGTACGTTGATAACGACACTACGGACGACCGATTAAAGCACTTAAGGCCTGTTTCCCGAAAAGAAGCCTATGCAGCGGACATCACCTATGGCACCAATAATGAATTCGGTTTTGACTATCTACGCGATAATATGGTGCCTACTTTAGAACATGTAGTGCAAAGGGGATTGCATTTTGCCATAGTAGACGAGGTAGACAGTATTTTGATAGATGAAGCGCGAACCCCTCTCATTATATCCGCTCCAGCCGAAGACTCAGTGGATGAGTATTTTAAATTTTCTAAATTAGTCAGTCAGCTAGAGGAGGGAAATGATTATAATCTGGACGAAAAAATGAAAGCTGCCACATTGACGGAAGTTGGAATTGGAAAAATGGAAAAAATGCTTGGTATAGAGAATATTTACGAGGCTGAAGGAATTGAAACAGTCCACTATATTGAACAAGCTCTCAAAGCAAAAACACTTTTTAAGCGTGACAAGGAGTATGTTCTGAAAGATGGAGAAGTGGTGATAGTCGATGAATTCACTGGACGCATGATGTTTGGCAGGCGTTTTTCCGAAGGATTACATCAGGCCATCGAGGCTAAGGAAGGGGTGGAAATAAAACAAGAAAGCCGTACTATGGCCACAATTACTTTCCAGAATTATTTTAGAATGTACAAAAAATTATCTGGCATGACGGGAACTGCTGCTACCGAGGCTGAGGAATTCCATAAAATATACGAGTTGGATGTGTTGGAAATTCCTACCAATAAGCCGCTCTCACGTAAAGATAAAACGGATAGTATCTATAAAAATACTCAGGGTAAATATCAGGCGATTGCCAGAGAGGTTAAAATAAGAAATGAAATGGGACAGCCAGTTTTAATTGGTACGATTTCGATTGAAAAAAATGAGCTGCTAAGCCAGTTACTGGCCAGGGAGGGGATTAAACATAATTTGATGAATGCCAAAAATCACGAGCAAGAAGCAACTATAATTGCTGATGCAGGAAAATTAGGGGCCGTAACAGTCGCTACCAATATGGCGGGGCGGGGCGTAGATATTATATTAGGAGGCAGTAAGGCAACTACAGAAGAGTATGAGAAAGTAAGATCATTAGGCGGGCTTCATGTAATTGGGACCGAAAGGCATGAATCCAGAAGAATTGATAACCAACTACGTGGACGAGCAGGGCGCCAAGGTGACCCAGGTTCCAGTCAGTTTTTTGTATCTATGGAGGATGACCTGATGAGGATATTTGGTTCTGACAAAATGAAAGGAATGATGGATAAGCTAGGCATACCCGATGATATGCCTATCGAAAACAAGCTTATAAGCCGATCAATTGAGTCAGCCCAAAAGAAGGTAGAGGGGCATAATTTTGATATTAGGAAGCATTTAGTTGAGTATGATGACGTTATTAATAAACACCGTGAGGTAATATACAACCGCCGTCATGAAATAATGGAAATTGCTGAGAAAGGAAAAAAAGACGATCATGGGCAGGCCATAAAGTTAAGTGATAGAATTTTGGAACTGGTAGACAACGAAATTGAACAAGTTGTTTCATTCCATACTGCCTCCGAAGAGGAAAGCACCTGGGACATTGACGAAATATATGAAGTAGCCGACACGATATTTCCTATAAAATTAGAGAGTCGGGTAAGGTTAGAAGATATCAGAGAAAAAGCTGGAGATAAACTACATGACGCTGAATCAAGAACTGCTTTAATTAAATATTTATCAGATTTATCTATTAAATCCTATGAGGGGTTGAAAAAAGGCATCAATGATGAAAAGATGATGATGAATATTGAAAGGGCCCTTTATGTAAGGGCTATCGACTCTTTGTGGATTGAACACTTGGATATCATGGCAAGTTTGAGACAGGGAATAGGACTAAGAGGTTATGGACAACAGGACCCTTTGATAGAATATAAAAAGGAAGCCTATAACTTATTTAACGAATTGATAAATAATATTCAAAAAAATCTTTCCGAGGGACCAAAAAGTTTGCTGCGAATCGATTGCAGAATACTTCAAGTTTATTAATTTTCCCAGCATTATTATTGAAAACCTTAAAATCATTGCACAAACCAGCTTCGCGTACAAGAATATGCGCAAATTCATGCATTAATGAGAAATTTTTGGCTCCTTCTCTATCTTTATTATTGATTAAGATAGTATATGGATAACTATCCGTAAAAGAAAATGCTCGGCAATCCCCTACAGGAAAACTATCGCTAGTACCACTTTTCAACGTAATAACACCGGTCTTCTCAATTTTCGTTCGTAGATACTCAAAAAAATCCTCGTTTGTTCTAGAATTAAACTGTTTATTTAATTCAATTGATAAATCCAACCGTATCTTCTTCGCTAACTCTTCAGGATCCTCTTCAATTGATCGCTTTGCATATTTAAAGGTGAGACGCTCTCCTAGCTCTTCCGAAAGAACTGCAAAGGCCTCTTGAATCTTTCTAGCTTTTCTAATAACTAAAAGTCCCTCGGGTGAAATAGTTTCATTATCTTCCGATCCAATAGTTCTACGATCAGGAGGAACGCTAGATTCCTCCGGAGGACTATCAAGAAAAAATACAGCAAGCGGCCGTTTATAGATTTTTGCGAGTTTTTTTACTTCCTCAAAAGTTGGTTGGAGAACACCTTTTTCCCATTTCTCTATAAGGTCTAGATGGGCATCTTTTCTGAAGTCTAAAGCTTTATTTGGAAAAAATTCCATCTTTAATCCAAATCGCTTTTCGCGCGCCCATTTCAATATAGAATGCTCAAAGGTAGTTTCTTTTGAAGGAATACCCATATTAATTACATTAACAAAAAATCGCTATTTTAGCGACTTTGAGTCCTC
>JADFTK010000015.1 GCA_022560375.1 Patescibacteria group bacterium | reverse complement strand
CCGTAGTTAAGGTGGTTAAATAATTTGAAACGGGGCGTGGCCTAGTTGCCCGCCCGCCTTGACTGCCGGGGATTGGCGCAGTTGGTAGCGCGCAGGGCTGGGGGTCCTGAGGTCGCGGGTTCAAGTCCCGCATCCCCGATGGTCAAGGCAGTCGGGCGGGGTTAAGGCGCAGGGCTGGGGGTCCTGAGATCGGGAGTTCGAGTCTCCCCGCCCCGATAAATAGACTAAAGTATAGGTTGATTGCCACGCTTCGCGGCATTCCCCCGACCAGAAAATATTATTTATTATTTAATGTTATCGCCTGACAATGGCACTGAACATAGCTCTACTTACAATACTAATTATACTTTCAGGATTTTTTTCTGGGTCTGAAGTTGCCCTGTTATCAACTTCTCATATAAAAGTACGCACGTTTTTAAAAGATAAAAAGAAAGGTTCCGCTGCTCTGAGTCGATTAAAGAGTCAGCCGAGGCGGATGATTATTACAATTTTGATCGGTAATAACGTAGCGAATATCACGGCCGCGGCTATTGCCACTGTGATTGCTACAAAAAGATTTGGATCTACGGGTATCGGTATAGCTACCGGTGTTTTGACATTCCTCATTTTGATATTTGGCGAGATAACGCCCAAGACATTTGCATCCAAATACGCCGGAAGAATTTCTTTATTAATTGCCAGACCGATAGAAATAATGAAATTTTCTCTTTATCCCTTGGTATTATTCTTTGATTGGCTGACACATACCATGGAAAAATTTGTAAAATTAAAAAAAATGGAATCAATCACCGAATCGGAAATAAAAACTATGATCCAGTATGGAGTCGAACAAAAAGTGGTCGCCCCAGAGGAACAACTAATCATTAATCGAGCCTTAGCTTTTAGTGATACTTCTGCAAAAGATGTTATGGTCCCTCTAAAAGATGTATTTTCTTTGCCGGCCGATGAATCGCTTGAAGTTGCATTAGATAAAATAATAGAAAGTGGTTTTTCTAGAATCCCCGTGTATGATAAGTCGGCGAGTGATATCATCGGCATCGTCTTGGTCAAAGAAATTGTAAAAGATCTAGCCTCTAAAAGTAAGAATAAATTATTGCGGGACGTGGTGGTCCAGCCCATCATTATCCCAGAGAGCATGCGTATTGATTATCTTGTTAAAATTTTTCAAAAAAGGCACAGGCATTTTGCCATAGTGCAGTCCAGTGATAATAAAGCCATTGGTATTGCCACTCTTGAGGACTTGATTGAGGAGCTGGTGGGGGAAATTGTTGACGAGAGTGATTTACCGGCAGCTACCGATAACAAACCTGACTAGGTCAGGTAGAGGAAACTATTAATTGATACCACAAATATATGATAGTATTTGATTTTTTGGTTACCCTTGACAAAAAAATACAGCCATGTTATCATTCAAACAATTGCTCAAACGTTCAAACATAGTTTCGTAAAAAATGAATTATTTTAACACATAAATTATTGAATTATGAAAGCCATCTGGAATAATCAAGTCATTGCTGACAATGAGAACACCATCATTGTTGAGGGAAACCATTACTTCCCTCCTGATTCGATAAAACAGGAGTTTTTCGTTAAAAGTGATATGCAAACAACCTGTCCTTGGAAAGGGGAGGCGAGCTATTATGATATAAAAGTTAAGGGGCAAGTAAATAGAAATGCTGCCTGGTACTATCTGGAACCGAAGGAAGCTGCCCAGCAGATAAAGGGGTATGTGGCCTTTTGGAATGGTGTAGATATTAGAGAATAAATAATTGCATTAGAAACCAAAATTTATAAGCTATTAAAAAATATGATTAATGTGAAGGAGCGCAACAAGATCCAGCAATGGTTGCAAAGATTTTCTCCAGATATCCGCAAGCAAAGTGATCTTTACCATATTTTATCTGACCCTACTAGGATAAAAACATTACTATTGTTAAAGAGAGAAGACAAAGTTCTTTGCGTGAGTGATTTAGCGATTATTTTAAATATTAGTGTTAGCGCGGTATCGCACCAATTAGGATTAATGGAGAGAGCAAATTTAGTGGAAAGTACCAAGGATGGAAAAATGGTCTGTTACAGTTTGACGCCGCGAAGCAGCGATCTAATAAAGTTGGTGGGCCTGAAAATAGCGTAATAAATTGTAAATATTTGAAATAACATTTGTTCGATATTTAGGTTCAAATCCCAAATTATTAAATCTCAACTATTATACCAAACATGAAAAAGTATAGTTCGACAATCATACTTTTGGTACTAGCGGTAATAGGTGGATTTTTTTTGTGGCAGAGATTTTTTCAAAATCAAGTATCATTACCGAGCGGAGAAGCTAAAAACATTACTGTGGTAACAAATTTAGGAGAAGAGAAAGAAATATTAGAAACTGAAGGAGTGAAGCATAGCGTGCCTTTGGAAGATATTATCGGTGGCGGACCACCTAAAGATGGCATTCCGCCTATTGATAACCCTAAATTTATTAGCATTAGTACCGCCAGCTCAGATGTAACTGATGATGAGCCTGGTATTGCCGTTGATATAAATGGTATTCAGCGTTTTTACCCATTTAATATTTTGGTTTGGCATGAAATAGTAAATGACACCTTTGCCGATCAGCGGGTGCTGGTGACATATTGTCCGCTGTGTTTATCGGGGATTGTTTTCGATCCCCAAGTTAATAACGAGAGAGTCGAATTTGGTACATCGGGAAAACTCTGGAATTCTAACTTGGTCATGTATGACCGCCAAACAGACAGTTTATGGTCTCAAGTGTTAGGAGAGGCAATTGTCGGATCCATGACCGGTACCAGTCTAGAGGTACTACCCTCTGATCAAATGAGATTCGGAGAATGGAAAAAAGCAAACCCTGGTGGAGAGGTGCTATCACGTGATACCGGAGCTACGCGATTTTATGGGCAGGATCCCTATGGTAGTTATTACACGACTCCTGGTACATATTTCCCTGTTGATAATACTGATAGCCGGCTGGCAGAAAAAGATTTTGTACTGGGTATTGTAATCAATGATCAGGCTAAAGCATATCTGCCAGAGGCGGTAAAAAAAGTAGGCCGAGTGGAGGATGATTTTGCTGGCAAGACCATAGTTGCTGAATACGATGCGGATTTGGATGTGGTGCGGCTGTTTGAAAAACTGGAGGATGGTACATTAGAAAGAATAAATCCATTTCCTCTTTTCTGGTTTTCTTGGGTAGCGATTCATCCTGACACCGAAGTATTCAAATAGAATTGTTTAGATAATTAAAGGTCGATTAACTAAATAAGGATTATTACTATGGGAGAAAGTTGTTCATCCTGCGGTCACACCCACGAAAAAGATGATGGAGGTTGCGAATGTGGTTGCGCGGTATAGGAAATGAGTCCGGGCTTATCTAGTCTCTAGCTCGGACTCTAATCCGATCATTGATTACGTATTACATTATGAAATATAAGTTTATAATAATAGGAGTCTTGATTATAGGGGCGGTTATTTTTTTTATGGTCTCCAATGATAGCAGTAACGTTTCACCTGATTCCACTAATTCTAATAAAAGTATAGTTATCAGTGAAGGCAGTAGTAGCATTGATAGCAATAATAAGATCCAGTTTAGCTATCAGGATTATCAGGGCAATACGGTCACTCATGAAGACTTTGCCGGCACACCCTTGGTTATTAATTCGTGGGCCTCGTGGTGCCCATTTTGTATTGACGAATTACCGGATTTTGCTGCTATCCAAAAAGAATTCGCCGGCCAAGTAGTATTCATAGCCATTGATCGCTCTGAGTCACTAGACACAGCCCAGGGCTATTCTGACGACTTAAAGGTAACTGACGAATTAATATTTTTACTTGATCCCGACGATTCGTTTTACAAAACTATCGGTGGATTCTCCATGCCGGAAACTATCTTTGTCGACAGTAAGGGGATTGTAACATTTCAAAGACGGGGTCAAATGCAATTAGACGAAATTCGGGATAGAACTTTAGAATTAATCAGCTCCTAGTATGGATTTATCGTTAATACTCCCAGCTTTCTTTGCTGGTATATTAACTTTTTTAGCTCCGTGCACTTTACCATTAGTGCCCGGTTACTTAGGCTTTATTAGTGGAGCCTCTGTTGAAGATTTGAAGGATCCGGCCAAAGCTAAACATGCTAGAAGAAAAATTTTTATGAATGGCTTGCTTTATGTGATTGGCTTCACTGCAGTATTTGTATTGATGGGTACAATATTTGGCATAGGTGGAATTGCTTTAGCAAAATACAGAATTATATTAACGAGAGTGGCAGGTGTATTTGTGATTATTTTTGGGCTATATATGATTGGCATATTAAAATTAAAATTTCTTAATTTTTTAAATTCAGACAAGCACGCCTCATTCACCAAGCATCTAAAACCTGGTAAGCCAACTAGCTCTCTGTTGTTTGGCGGGGCCTTTGCCTTTGGGTGGACGCCATGCGTTGGTCCCATATTAGGATCGGTATTATTATTGGCATCTACCACCTCGACTGTTGGCCAGGGTGCCTTTATGCTCTTTGTTTTTTCTTTAGGTTTAGCCGTTCCTTTTCTGCTTATAGCGGCGGGGGTTGGCACGGCCACAAAATATTTGAAAAAGTTTACCAAGTATCTTAGTGTCGTATCTATAATTGGAGGAGTATTTTTAATTTTCATAGGAATATTATTGGTGACTAACTCCTTCAGCGCTTGGTTTGCTTTTTTCTATTCTACGTTTGATTTTATTAACTATGATAGATTATTAGATTATTTATAATATGAGCAATAAATTTTTAATCATAGGGGCAGTGGTACTGGTAGTGGGCTTGGTAGTGTATTTAAGCATTACCGATAGTAGTACTACATCAATAAATACTACGAGTAGTATATCAGATAATATCAGGCAGCTTGGAGATGGTGAGGTAGCTGAGCCTAGTGGTCCGACTGTTGAATTGGCACCGAATTTTACTCTGGATAAGTTGGGTGGTGGTACTATTTCCCTGGCTGATTATCGAGGGGTTAAACCAGTGGTTTTAGATTTTTGGGCCTCGTGGTGCCCTAATTGCCGTAGAGATATGCCCAGATTAAGTAAAATGTATGAAACATATAATAATGAGGTTGAGGTGATTGGTGTTAATTTACGAGAAAGCAATAGTAAAGCTCAAAATTACATTTCATCAGCTGGAATTTTATTTCCCATTGTTATGGATTCCGCTGGGCGTGTTTCCGATAATTATGGTATACGCTATACTAATACACACGTCTTGATTCGTAAGGATGGAACGGTGTTTAAGATTATACCCGGGGATATTAAAGAATCCGATATTAAAAAACTCATATCCTCGTCGTAACTAATCACCATTAGGAATTTTTTTTATGCATGAATTGTTATCAGCCAAAACCCCAACGATCCTTATATTATTAGGGGCCACTGGAGATTTGACTGCCAAGAAAATAGTTCCTGCCCTCTGGAACCTCTACCAAAAAGATAAGCTGCCCAAAAAATTTAGAGTGGTCGGATTTTCGCGACGTGAGTTGGCCGATGATAAATTTGCCAAACGCGTTGCTAGCATACTGCAAAAGAATAAAAATATTAAGACTTCTCGAAAAAAGATTGGTGCCTTCATCAAACTTTTTTCATATCATAGCGGTTTGTTTGAGAGGCAAACTGATTATAAAAAACTAGCCATCAAACTTCAGGCCTTTGATAGGACCTGGGGAGTTTGTACCAATAAGCTATTTTATTTAGCTGTTCCGCCAAAATATTACGAATCAATTTTTCAAAATTTGGCCTCCACCGGATTGACTAAGCCTTGTAGTGATATTACCGGATGGACCAGATTGATTGTTGAAAAGCCATTTGGTAAGGATCTAAAGACCGCCCAAGAGTTAGATGCTTTGCTGGGCAAGCTATTCAAAGAAGAACAAATATATCCCATAGATCACTATTTGGGTAAAGAGATGTTGGAAAATATTTTAACGTTCCGTTTTGCCAATAACTTATTCGAAAGAAATTGGCATAAAAAAATGATCGACAGGATTGAAATAAGAGTTTTAGAAAAATTTGGGGTGGATAATCGGGGAAGTTTTTATGACGGAGTGGGGGCCTTGCGAGATGTCGGACAAAATCATTTATTGCAGATGTTGGCCTTGGTTACCATGGAAAATCCGGTAGCCATGTCAGCCAGAACAGTGCGGACTCACCGGGCTGAGATACTAAGGACGTTAAAAATTCCCACCCAGAAGGATATTATAGCCAATACTTACCGAGCACAATATTCAGGATATCGTAATACGACAGGAGTGAGATCGAATTCTGACACCGAAACATATTTCAAAATACGAGCCAGTCTAGAGAGTCCTCGATGGGAGGGCGTGCCAATCATACTAGAACATGGCAAAGGCCTAGCAGAACAAAAAAAAGAAATAGTAATTTATTTCAAGCATCCGCAGCCTTGTTTCTGCTTGCCAAATCAGCATCTCAGGAATAAAGTCACTTTTTCTATTGAGCCAGAGGAAAAAATTAGCATATGTTTCTGGGCCAAAAAACCTGGCTTCACCACGGAAATAGAGGAACGTACCTTTACTTTTGATCTGCACAGCCAAACAAAAAGTTCGGAACATTTGCAGGAGTATGAGAAATTGCTTCACAGCTGCATCGTCGGAGACCAAACGCTATTCGTGAGCACCAATGAGGTGAAATCAATGTGGAAATTTATTGATCCTATAGTTTCTGGTTGGAAAAGAAACGTCGTTCCGCTCAAGAAATATAAAAGAGGATCTAACCAGCCAAGAGAAGAATCTCATAAGATTGAGGAACTCACCAATCAAACAGCCGAGCTCAAGAGGGAAATTGGAATAATTGGATTAGGGAAGATGGGTGCAGGTATCGCTCGCCAATTAATGCGTAAAGGGTGGCGGGTCGTTGGCTACAATAGATCGCCTGGACCGACCAAAGAGTTGGAGATCGAAGGAATGGTGGGGGCATATTCACTTGATGAATTAGTGCAAAAATTGGGAAGTAAAAAAGTAATATGGATTATGGTTCCAGCCGGTAGGCCGGTCAATCAGACACTCTTTCATAAGGATGGGTTAATTAATTTATTAAAAAGAGGCGATACTATCATAGATGGCGGAAACTCATATTACCAGGATTCGATTAAACGTAGTAAGTTAGTAATTAAAAAAGGTCTTCACTATATGGACGTCGGGGTTTCCGGCGGTCCGAAGGGAGCCAGATATGGTGCCTCTCTTATGATTGGCGGGCAGAAGAAAGATTTCAAAAGATTGGAAAAGTTATTTTCAGATATGTCTGTAGAGAATGGTTACGCTTTTTTTCCAGGCTACGGTGCCGGTCACTTTGTCAAAATGGTCCACAATGGCATAGAGTATGGGATGATGCAGGCTATCGCGGAGGGATTTTCCATAATGAAAAAATCAAATTATAATCTGGACCTGAAAAAAATTACCAAAGTGTACAATCACGGCAGTGTCATTGAATCAATGTTAGTTGAGTGGCTATATGATGCCTATAACTCTTTAGGAGTGGAACTGAAGGGGGTTTCCGGATCGGTGGCTCACACAGGTGAAGGTGCCTGGACCGTAGCCGCAGCCAAATCAATGAAAGTACCCGCTAAAATAATTGCCGGGGCCTTGAATTTTAGGAAGTTGTCAGCCAAAAATCCCAGCTATGCCGGTCAAGTATTATCCGCCTTACGTGGGCAATTTGGCGGACATGATATAAAGAGTACAAAAAAAATAAAAAGATGAAGAAGTTTGATATAGAAAAATTGAAGCAAGTTTCTCTTCAAGTTTTTGAAGACAGCCTACTACCCAATGGGGCCTTGGTCGCGGCGCCAACTCACCAGGACTACTATCCCAAAGAAGCTACCAACTACATGTATGTCTGGCCCGGTCGGGACGGCGGATTTGCTCTGGCTGCCATGCTGCTAGCAGGGAAAGATTATTATCAGCCGGTTTTGCGGTGGATTTGGGATCGGGCGGAAGATTTTCAGCACTCTGAAGATAAATCGCATGAGGGGCTACTTTTTAGGAATTATTATTTAAACGGGCGAATTTATCTGCACTATTTGCAGCCGGATCAAAATGGAACTCTGCTATGGAGCATAGGCTTCAAGAAAGAATTTACCAAGAAATCACTTACTGCTTTAGAAAAAAAAGTAGTTATCAAGGCGGCTGACGCTCTAGTACGCATATGGGATGGCGAAAAGTTCACCTTGCCCATTGAAGATTTGTGGGAGGAAAGAGGTACCCGTCCGGGGCAGGGCGTACTAACATATTCTTTAGCTGCCTGTGCCACCGGCCTTGAGTCAGCAGCAAAAATGATCAGCAATAAGGATTACAAAAAAGTCAGTGAATCAATGAAGAGCGTTATGCACCACTACTGCTGGGATGATAAAGAAGGGTTGATACCCAGAAGGTTTGAGGGAAGCCTGGGGTGTGAAAGTGTGCCGGATGCTTCTTTAGCCGGATTAGTCTGGCCTTTTAATATTGGTTTCAATCCGGATCATCTCAAAAGATCAATCATGAGATTTGAAAAGGAACTTTTATCCGAACATGGATTCCATCGTTATCCCCAAGATCAGTATGAAGGATCTCTAGGTGATGGGCATAATCATGATAATGATCAGGCTGGTGCCTGGACTCTGCTCACTTTTTGGATGTCAATTGCCTGCCATGAATTAGGAGACAAGAAGAAAGCGGAAGAGTATTTCAATCTAGTGTTCAAATATGTTGATGATGATTATTTAATTCCTGAACAGCTTTTTTGCTGCCACGCAGTGCCCTGGATAGGTGTGAAACCACTGGTCTGGAGCCATGCCATGGCTTTATTTGCTGCTTGGAAATTAGGGAAATTGGCTTGACTACTTTTTTTCTTTTTGATATAGTGTTGTACTTATCTGGCTAATAATTTATACTAAAAGTAGTATTTAGGTCAGATGAAAATATCCTAAATTAAGGGGCATAATGAGCAATATATGAGACCTAATGAAAAAAAATTTAAAGAGTTGCTGATTTATATAGTAGATCGTTGCAGTAAAGAAGAGCAGATTCCCGAGACTAAACTTTGGAAGTTGTTGTATTTTAGCGAGGCTAATTTTTTTGAAAAAAAGAAAAGGACAATATCAGGAGTTGATTATTTTAAAAATAATTATGGCCCTACCCCAGATTACAGGACAATAAAGAAGATTTTTCCTGAGATTTCTGAGTATGTTCTGCGAACTAAAAAAAATATTGGCGACGGAAAGGTTAAAAGAACTTATAAGTTATCAAAAAAATACAGGTTCAGTTATTTAACTAAGGAAGAAAAAAAGATTATTGATGAGACATGTGAGAAGTATGGGAATTTAAATACGAGAGAGATTGTTCATCTTGCACATAAAGATCCACCATATATAATCTCCAAAGATAAGGATAAGATTGATTTCAGTGATGTCGTTTATAGAGAAAAGTGGGAGGAAGGTGATCTTGAGAATGAAGAGGAACAGGTAATGCCTAGTGATGTCGCGGAGAAGATTCTGGCGTATGCAAGGAGATGATTTTAATTTTGTTGGTGACATATACATAAGGAAGGATTTAAAAAAAATAAAAAAATTCGTTTCTCTTGGTGAAGACATTAAAAACAAACTAAAAATTATTCACGATGATGTTCTGGATAGCCACGTAGGATCTGTATCGAGTTTTCCGTACAGTGATTTTATTGCAAAGTCAATTTATAAAGGTGAGGAAGTCTGTTTTTATAAAACTAGAGTTCCAATTAAATCTGCTGGACTATCTGCAAGAAAGGGGTGTCGATTGCTGTTTGGATTTGTTAAAAGTGGATTGGCATTTGTTCCAATACTTGTATTTAGAGTAGATCAAGAGGGAAAGTCTTATAATATTAACCGCAAGAAATTCCCATTAACTAGTAGTGGCTTTAGTTCAATCATTAGGGAGAAATTACTTTCGTATTAATTTTATGCACTACGCTACTGGAAAAGAAATGGAGCGGCTGGATGACTTAGCCGTACGTCATGGCTTAGAAATACGACAAATGATGGAATTAGCGGGTTGGCACATGGTGACCGTTTTTAGGGCACTTAAAATTTCCAAAACGAGTAAGATAGTAGTTGTGGTTGGTAAAGGAAATAAAGGCGGGGATGGATTATCTGCCACTAGACATTTAATAAATCATGGCTGGAAAAATATTTCCGTAGTTTTCATTTCAAGTAAAATAAGTGAGGATTCAGAGCGTCATCGTCAGCTGTTGAAGAAAATGAAGGTGGCGATGTATCTCTACTCGCATACAAGGAAACAGTCCATGAATTTGATTGGTAGGGCTGACATAATTATCGATTCACTGATTGGTTATCATTTGCAGGGGGTACCTCGAGGAGATTTTAGGGCACTGATTGAGCTAATCAACGCTGTGCCGGCAAAGGTCATTGCCTATGATTTGCCATCCGGACTTGATGCAACCACTGGGGCTTGTTTAGAGCCAACCATTAGAGCGAAAGTCACATTGAGTTTGGCTTTGCCTAAACGAGCATTTGTAACTAAAGCAGGTAAAAATGTTAGTGGCAAGATTTATATTGGTGATATTGGTATTCCAAATTTTTTATATGATAAGATTAGTCGTGGCAGTAGGCCGAAGTTTGGAGAAGGGGCGCATGGTTTGTTATTATTATAGTAGTTAGCCACTTTTCTTGGCGTCAAGAAAAGTGGCAGAAAAGAAGCGCTGGGGTTTCAATGCGCAAGGCACTCGCTGACCTTAGCAGATTGTTAGAGGGGCTTAGAGAAACCCCAGACCCCAAGTTTTTAATATCTCAATACAGGTTAATCTTATGAAGAATTTTAAAAAAATTATTGATATATCACTGCCAATCTATCCTGGCATGATTAGGTATCCTAAAAATCCTTTGGTACGTTTTAAACGGATACGTAGTGGTGGCCAGCACCCATCTGAATTAACGGAAATAAAGTTAGGTACGCATACTGGTACGCACGTAGATGCGCCGCGGCATGTGTTTAAAAATAAAAAAACACTAGACAAGTTGCCAATTTCTTTATTTGTCGGACCGTGCCGGGTTTTGGATATGACTAATGTTAGAGAAGTTATTAAAGTCGTTGATCTACGACCCAAGAAAATAAAAAAGGGAGAAAGAATACTGTTCCAAACTCGTAATTCATCTCGGGGGTATAAAAAATTTCGTCGAGATTTCATTGCCCTGGATGGTCCGGCAGCAGATTTTTTGGCAAAAAAAGGTATAATTTTAGCAGGTACCGATTACCTCTCCATTAAAAAGAGTGGTGATAAAGACCACCGCGCCCATTCATCATTATTAGCAAACAATATAGTAATATTCGAAGGGCTGAACCTATCCGACGTAAAAGAAGGTCGCTACTTTTTTGTGGGATTGCCGCTTAAATTAATTAGTACTGACGGTGCTCCGGCTAGAGCATTATTGCTTCAATAGAAAAAATATATTATAATTTAGTTTACCAATAACTAATTAAATTTATATGAATGGAGATCAAGAACAGCCGCTAACAAAAAAGAAAAGAAAAGAATTACGGCGCCAAGAAAAGCTAGACAATCGCGATAAAGAGGCTAAAAAGAAAACTATGAATCGCCTTATCATGTGGGTCTTCATTCTATTACTCCTGGGCGGTATAGTGTATGCCTTAACCTTATTGGCAGGCAGTGATTCAAGCAGTGATTCAGCTAGTCAGCCAATTTCGGTAGATGTAGTTTCTGCCACAGATCACGTTAAGGGGAGTCCAGAGGCTAAAGTTGTATTAATCGAGTATAGTGATTTTCAGTGTCCGGCCTGTGGCTCAATTTATCCAACGGTAAAACAATTAGCCGAGGAGTTTAGTGATACAGCTCAAATCGTTTACCGGCATTACCCGTTAAGGCAAATTCACTCCAATGCTCAGTTAGCGGGCCAAGCATCTGAGGCAGCTAGTATGCAGGGAAAATTTTGGGAAATGCACGATAAATTATTTGAAAATCAAGATAACTGGTCCGACAAAGGGAACCCCGAGGATTTATTTATAACCTACGCTGAGGAAATTGGATTGGATACAGCCCAGTTTGGGACTGATTTAAAATCAGATGCCACTAAAGATAGAGTGAATGATGATTTCCGGAGTGGCACTGCCGCGCAGGTATCGGGTACGCCGACATTCTTTTTGAATGGTGAACGCATCGATAATCCGAGTGGTTTAGATGATTTTAGAACGCAGTTACAAGCAGCTATCGATCAAGCAGGCGGCAGTAATTCTGATGAAGTAACTGATGAGCAGGTTGACGCAAACAGTGAGGCTGATGATACAAATGTTGAGAGTACAGAGCAAGACGAATAGCAAATGATATTAATACTGGTTAAGCATCAAAGATGGCTACCCTGGGGGATGTTAATTGTTAGTTTTCTTGGTTTTTTGGATGCTACCTACTTAACAGTCAAGCACTATCGAGGAGATGGGGTACGTTGTTCCATAACTTCCGGATGTGAGGAGGTGCTGACAAGTCAGTATGCAACTTTTTTTGATATTCCCGTTGCCTTACTGGGTGGGCTATTTTATCTTACCCTGCTCATTTTATCAATAGTTTATTTGGATACCAGGCGCGATTCAGTTATTAAATTCGCATCTTATATTACTATCGTTGGCTTTGGGGCTTCAATCTACTTTGTTTATTTACAAATGTTTATCATAGAAGCTTTTTGTCAATTTTGTTTATTATCAGCTTTGGCTTCAACTCTCCTTTTTATATTGGGCATGTTGGTGCTTAGTTCTAGAAAAAATAATTCACCAATGGATAATCCACCTGACAAAGAAAATAATGCGACTAGTGATAGCCACTCACAATAAAGGAAAAATTATTGAGATAAAAAAAATACTGGGTAAATTAAATTTGGAGCTTCTGGGTATGGATGAAGTTGGCATAGCTGATGAAATTATTGAAGACGGAAAAACATTTGCCGACAATGCTTTGAAGAAAGCAGAATATGTTGCGAGAAAAATCAAAGGGTGGTCAGTGGCCGATGATTCTGGAATATCAGTAGATGCTTTGGATGGCGCGCCAGGCGTTTACTCAGCTAGATGGGCAGGCCAAGATGTTAGTGACCAAGAAATACCTATTCGTCTTTTGGATAGATTGAGTAAAGTACCCCTAGATAGGAGACAGGCAACTTTTATTAGTTCTGTAGCATTAGTGTCGCCAGAGGGGCGTCATTGGCTATTTGAGGGGAAGGTCGAGGGATCAATCACCACTGAGTTAAAGGGAGAAGCTCGTCCCCATATGCCGTACGATGTTATTTTTATCCCGGTCGGGTACCAAAGAACTTTTGCAGAAATGAGCCATCAAGAAAAAAATAGTTTGAGCCATCGAGGTGCAGCCTTTTTAAAATTAAAAGTATTTTTGGATAAAGAGTTCCCCTCTTAAGTATAAATTCATAGATAGAAGTAATAGGGTGTTGATAAATTAATTTTTTTATTGTTGCATTTATAGTTTACTTGTGCTATACTACGGTTGTTGAAAAATTTTAGTCTTTTTAAAGTGTATTTTAAATATTTTCTAAATTTTTTTCGAAAGGGGGTGAATGTAAATGGCAAAAAAAAGAAAGAAGGTAGCTAAGAAGAAGGTAGCCAAGAAAAAGGTAGTAAAGAAGAAAGTAGTAAAGAAGAAGGCTACAAAAAAGAAGAAACGAAAAAAATAGTTATAGTTTAACTTAAAAGCGACACCAAGTAGGTCGCTTTTAAGGTTAGAAAATATTTTTATCAGGTCTATTAAGCTATTAATCGATCCTCTGTTTAGCTAAGAGATTGCAGTTTGACATAGTTGGTGATCGGCATTAAAATTACTTAAAATAATAATATAGCACTTTAATTATAAGGGTCGTTAATAGTGAATATTGATAGACCGTGTTCACAGCCAAGAAATAGAGCATGGAGGTAAACAATGTCAAATATATTCGGGGCGTTTAATAAAAAAGTAGCCGGAGTATCTGATGATATGAGGCGACTTCATATAAGAAGTTTGCTGAATAGCTTGATAGTTGATAGTACCATGAACAAAAATGGTCTGAGAGCTGCAGATATCGCCAAGTTTTGTGAAATGACGCCATCGGGGGAAGCTCTAACGAGTATCTATCAAGAATTTAAAAAATCTTATGATGGTGAAAATCCTGATTTCGTTAAATTTGTTCGTCATATCATAGACAGGCCTTTTCAGAATTATTAAAGCTACCATGGTAATATGATTATGGTAGCTTTTTTATTATCCTATGTGAGATATGTTATACTATCGGTAATGAAGAAAAAAAATAAAATTCTAGGAAAAAAATTACTTGTAATTACAGCTCATCCCGATGATGAAAGTTATTTAGCAGCTGGTACGATTTTTAGAAATTATCAAATGGGAGGAACAAATTTTTTAGTTTGTGCTACATATGGGGAAAAGGGCAAGTCACATATAAAAAAACCCATCACCCAAAAATCCTTAAAGTTTATTCGTAAAAGGGAGTTGCAAAAAGTAAAAAAAATATTACATATTAGCGAAGTACTCGGGTTAAACCTGCCGGACGGAAATTTAACGCAGCATGCAGATAAAATGTATTTTCGCAGTTTAATGTTTGCGAAAAAAATAAAACCCGAAGTAATATTAGGCTTTGGATCGGATGGCATTACGGGACACTATGATCATAAATCGGCAGGTAGAGTAGCAAGAAAGGTAGCTAAGCAATTAAAGTTGCCTTACTTTGCCTTTTGTTTACCTCCAAAAGTCACCAGCCAGGCATTGGACTGGTTAATAAAAAAAAGAAGCGTTAAGCATTACTCAAGTAGTATTAGTTTTGATGAGCCAATTTTTAGAATTAAGATAAATACTAGTATAAAAAAGCGGGCTTTGAGATGTCATGTATCGCAGCTGGAGAATAATAATATTTTTACGGGTTACCCCGACTTCGCAGTTAAGGCTTTATTAGAGGTAGAGTATTTTCGAGTATGAAATTAATTTGGAGATTTCTAAAAAAGTTCAGAAGGCTGCTAATTGGAGCGCTTGTTTTAGCTACCATTAATCGGGCATTTTCTTTGCTAGATCCACAGATTTTTCGATTATTGATTGATCGTTTTGCTAATAGATACCAAGAATTAACATCGCAAGAGTTTTTACAGGGAGTACTAATTTTGCTGTCAATTTCTGTTGGTGCGGCACTCATGTCACGAATAGCAAAAAGTTTCCAGGATTATTATGTGAATGTGATTACTGAACGTCTGGGCGCTCGAATGTATGCGCATAGTGTCGAACATTCTTTTTCATTGCCCTTTGCGGTTTTTGAAGATCAGCGATCTGGTGAATTATTACAGAAATTAGAAAAGGCTCGAACGGACGCACAAGAACTAGTAGCCAATATCATTAATATTGTTTTTTTAGCCATCATTGGCGTTTTATTCGTGCTGGTATATGCCTTTTTTGTTCATTGGTCAATTGGATTAGTTTACTCGTTGATGATTCCATTATTAGGAGGAGTAACCTATTTTTTAAGTAAACGGATAAAAAAGGCGCAGGAGCAGATTGTTAAAGAAACAGCCTCACTGGCCGGATCAACAACTGAAACGCTACGCAACGTTGAGCTGGTCAAAAGTTTGGGATTAGAGAAGCAGGAAATTTCCAGACTTAACAAGGTAAATGAAAAAATTCTCAATCTGGAGCTAAAAAAAGTTATTTTAGTGAGGAAATTTAGTTTTATACAAGGTACTATTATTAATGCGCTGCGCTCCTCACTTTTATTATTAATGCTGTGGCTGATATTCCAAGAGCTATTGACGCTGGGAGAGTTTTTTAGCTTGCTCTTTTATTCTTTTTTTATTTTTAGTCCGTTATCAGAGCTTGGCGTAGTGGCGACCAACTATCAAGAAACAAAAGCCAGCGTAGAGCAGTTAGAGAAAATTTTAAATATAAAATCCGAGCCCATCCCGCCTAACGCTGTAAAAATAAATTCCTTGGACTCTATTTCATTCCAAAACGTAGTCTTCCGGTATAAATTGGGTAACGCTCCGGCCCTGAAAAATATTTCATTTAGCGTTAAAAGGGGAGAAACCATAGCTTTTGTCGGCCCATCTGGTTCTGGTAAGACCACCATGGTCAAGCTGATTTCTGGATTATATCGGCCGCATCAGGGGAAAATTTTGTACAATAATATATCCTCTGATTTGGTAGATTTCGAATCAATACGCAAGCGAATTGGCCTGGTAGCACAAGAAACTCAATTGTTCTCCGGAACAATCAAAGAAAACCTTTTGTTTGTTAAGCCCGGTGCTAGCTCTGATGATTGTATAGCGGCCCTGCAAGCAGCCTCAGCTATGAGTATCTTAGAGCGTGGCGATAAAGGTCTCGAGACCGTGGTGGGCGAGGGAGGTATCAAATTATCCGGGGGTGAACGTCAGCGGTTGGCTATCGCCCGCGCCCTACTGAGAAATCCAGATATGCTTGTTTTTGATGAAGCAACCAGCAGTCTGGATTCTATAACTGAGAGGGAAATTACTGAGACTATACAAAAAATTGACGCCAATGCGGCTAAGAAGTTTATGACAATTTTAGTAGCTCATAGATTATCAACTATTATTCATGCTCATACTATCTATGTATTTGAAAAAGGCCATATAGTTGAAAGTGGCTCGCATATGGACCTTCTAAAAAAAGATGGTCTGTATACTGCATTATGGAAACAGCAGAGTGCTGAAAATATTAACAATACAGTTAGACAATAATTTATAGAGTAAATAAAAAAACCCCACCGCATGCATAATTGGTATTTATACAGTAGATGGGGTATACGCTTCTAATATTTCAGAAGCTTTTTGCTCGCACTCTGAACGAAGGGCAGTGGCCTTTTCGGTTTGACCGTCAATTAACAGTTGTATTTGACGGATACGAGTACGGAGTCCGGCAACGCGAGGAATCATCCGCGCAGCAGGTTTGATGCGATTGGGAGCTTCCTCAATCAGCATCTCAAAGAATTGAATGAGCCATTGTGGGTCGTAGTTAATTTTGGTTAACCAACCAAATACCTCGTAGTCCCCAGCCAGTTTTCTGGCTAGTTGGACATCAATGATCCTCAGCCCAACTTCGTATTTGAAGCGAATTCGGCCAATCTGTTCTGACAGAATAAGGGGTTGGTCAGCAAATTTCCGTCGTACTTCAGCCATTTCTGAAATCATTGCTTTTTCCAGATCTGTAAGATCGAAGAAGAAGTAATTAACTAGCTCTAACGCAACCTCAGCACGCAGAATTCCATCAGAAACACTTTTCCACATACGTAAAGGGATTTCTATCCCTGTCAGAAATCGTCCTTTTTTGTATTGATCGATTCTGATTCGTGGTGAGTCAAGATCATCAGTACCATCGAGAATAATCTCTAAGGATTCAGTTGATGATTGTCTCATAATAGTGCTAATGGAATCGATTACTATTTCCCTGGCTCGGTCTGGTGACCGCATGGCATTCCTTTCTCGAGTTTGTAAGAGAGGGGGGGTTGGCTGTTTCCAACGCCCCCCTCTCTTATCATGAACGTTATTGATTGTTGTCATCTTTGGTACTGCTAGCCTGCTCGACATGGCCGTCAGCAAAAATCCAGGTAATAACGCGTTTGAGTTTCCAGGCAATAATTATGCCTCCGACTCCCCAGACAGGCGCGGGAACCATTCTGACGATTTGACCAATCTTGATTTCAGACGGATCAAGCCCAAAAGCCATGGCGCTGGTGACGTCAGTCAAGACGTATGCAAGTGCCAGGATCACTGTGATGAATACGGTTTTCAGTTGGTTGCTCATGATTTTCCTCCTTGAGCTGTGGTTGGGTTTAGAATTCCATTTCTATTTATCTTTCCTATATTTTATTTTCAAAATACATATACTAATACTAACGGTGCATGTTAACAGGAAAGTGAGAGAATGTCAAGGCTAGGCAATATCTATTTTAATTATTTGCTTTATTGGTTATACTTAGAAATAAGTATGGGTAGGAAAAATAAATTATTAGTTTTTATAGGAAAACCTGGGGCAGGTAAGTCCACTTTAATTAAAGAATTAAATCCTGACGGTGTAATAATTGACGTCAAGACTTTTGTTTTAGCGTATGAAGTAAACGGACAGGTCCCAGAAGAAAAAACAGAACAAGCGTATCATGATATGTATGCTCAAGTAATGGATAAACATGAAGATTTGTTAGTTCTGGAAATAGGCACAAATCATCCGCAAGTTAACGTTGATGAGTTTAAGAAGCTTTCATCTGACTGGGAAATTTTTATATTCATATGCACTGCTTCCATAGATACATTAAAAAAACGTATCATTATTCGACCAGAGGATAATGATATGGCAGCTATGGAACGACGCCTCCAGCGAAATTTTCCAGAACTGCACCTGTCCCTTCTGGAGCGGGCAAGTTTACCTTATGTGATACTGGATATGGAGCAGCCTATGACGGATAATATTATTTTGGTCAATCAGTCTATAAGTTACCGATAAGATTATTAGCTAAGATTAATGAAATATCTAGTTACCATAATTGTTGGCTTAGTGGTTAGTATTTTAGGCATAGCTCTTGTCTGGAATTTATTATCTAATACGGATGAAAAAGAAAAAATACAGAATAATATCGTGGTCAATGAAGAATCCTCAAGTGTATTAGATGACCTAGTTATTTCAATAGTATTACACCCAATAAAGAATAGCGGTGATATTTCAACCTCACGTAGCGATGCCAATATATTATCTGTACTTGATAAAGCGCAGGGTATTTGGGATAGGGCAGGCATTACGTTTGATATCTCCATTGAGCAAGCAGAGCTAGATCTAGCAACCCAGCGAGAGCTAGCACTTGGTAATAATAGAGTTTTGTATACTGTTTTATCTCTGGATAATAATGCCATTCATATTTTTTTTAGAAAGGGCCTCACCGCCAATGGTATTGCTATGGGGCCATCTATAGTACTAATTAATGATTTTACAACAGTAAATGATTTCAGGGCGACGGCACATGAAATTGGTCATTTGCTGGGATTAAAACATGATGTATTTAATGCCACACAATTAATGTACCAAGGCGTCAACGGTACTAATATCAGTGAAGAAGAAATTATCACAGCCCGAGAGAGTACAATATTTTTTGATAAATTTTAATAATATTTGATTGACATTTGCATCCCTTTGTTGGTAAGGTGAAATGCTTTGAACATTGAAAACAATAATTAGAATATACAAATTGGAGGTTTTGATGAGTATTTTTCGAGAAATGGAGAGGCGTGATAGTATCCGTATGTACTTTTGCCATGATCCTGATGTAGGCCTGAAGGCTATAATTTGTATTCATGATTTGACACTGGGTCCAGCTTTGGGTGGAGTACGAATGTCTGTTTATCAGACTACCGAAGAGGCGATTCGCGATGTGCAAAGGTTGGCCAGGGGCATGACCTATAAGTCGTCAGCTGCCGGTTTAGATCTAGGTGGTGGTAAAGCGGTCATCATAGGCGATCCTGATACAGATAAATCACCAGCATTTTTTCGAGCTTTTGGCCGTTTCGTCAATGAGCTTAATGGCCTTTATATTACAGCTGAGGATATTGGGACTGCGGTTAGCGACATGCGTTGGGTGCACCAAGAAACACGCTGGGTAACCGGGTTGTCGAAGCGGATGGGTGGATCTGGTGATCCTTCACCAGTAACAGCTTTTGGCGTTTATAATGGTATGCGTGCCACCCTAGAGCAAGTCTTCTCGTCTGATAGCTTTAGCGGCCGCAGTATCGCCATTCAGGGTATTGGTAAGGTGGGATTCCCATTAGCCTGCCGTTTGGCTAAGGAGGGCGCGCGCATCTTTGTGTCCGATACAAACGAGGTGGTATTAAAAAAAGCACATCAGCAGTTTGGCGCTATAGTGGTGCCGGTTGATGAGATCCACACTTTGGATGTTGATATCTTTGCTCCTTGTGCTCGGGGAGGCAGTATCAATCCTAAGACAGTGAAGCAGATCCGGGCTAAGATTATCGCCGGGGCAGCTAATAATCAGCTGGAAGATGACAAAGTTCAGGGACCTCTCCTGGAACAAAGGGGAATTCTATATGCTCCTGACTTTCTGATCAATGCTGGCGGAGTCATCAACGTTTATCAAGAACTCGCTCGAGGAGGCTATAGGAGAGATAAAGCCTTGGCACTGGCAGCGAAAATCTACGGCCGTATCAAGCAAGTCATTAATATTGCCTCAGTCGAAGGTATACCCACAACTGAGGCAGCTATGATGATGGCTAAAGACCGTATCAACAGGCACAAAAAAAAGAGAAATTAATTTTTTTTATTCTCTTCAAGAGGTATTCATGTAATGAATACCTCTTTTATTACTATTGCTTTATAGGCTTTTTTCTGGTATTAATTACATGAATAAATTACTTATATTGGTAATAGATATATGCCAGAAAAAGTACCAAAACATTTAGCCGTAATCATGGATGGCAGTCGGCGCTGGGCCAAAAAAAATGGTGTCTCCACCCTTGAAGGCCATCGGGCCGGGTATGAAAAAGTAAAGCAATTAAGACAGTGGTGTCTGGATAAGGGCATTGCCATTATTACCGTTTTTGCATTTTCAGCTGAGAACTGGACCAGGCCCAAGCGGGAAATTCGTTATTTATTGGGGCTTTTGAAATACGCTTTACGAAAAGAAGTAGATGAGTTTAACAAATATAATATTCGCCTCAATGTAATAGGCAGGGTCAAAGAATTTCCTAAGGGGCTTCAAAAAGAAATAAATTTGGCCATAGCCAGAACAAAAAATAATACTAAAATATTATTTAACCTAGCACTGAATTATGGAGGCCGGGCGGAGATTGTCGATGCGGTCAAAGAGATATTGCAGGAAAAATTACCGATTAACAAAATGACAGAAGCTGTTCTGGCGAAACATTTGTACGAACCAGCTTTACCAGATCCCGATCTGATTATTAGAACGTCTGGCGAGCAGCGTTTGTCCGGATTTATGCTGTGGGAATCAGCTTATTCAGAATTGTACTTTAGTAAAAAGTATTGGCCGGATTTCTCTAAAGAAGATTTTGATGCTGCTCTGAAAGATTTTAGTGAGCGGACGAGGAATTTCGGGCAGTAATATCTATGCCAAAGAAAGATACTTTCCTATATGATGCCAAGCGGAGGATAGAGCGAACTCTCCGTATTTTTTTCAAAGCACAAATACATAAATCAGAATCAGGTCACGCCCTCTCCAAAAAATTGATGCAGCAGGTGGCCGAATTTACATTACGTCCCGGAGCGAAACGCATGCGTGGTACTTTGGTCCTGCTAGGATTTTTGGCCAACCCCAAAAAAAAGATAGATGATAATATCCTCAAGGTCGCCGCAGCCTATGAAATACTTCATTCGTATTTATTAATACATGATGACATTATAGACAGGGATAGTATGCGGCGGGGCAAGCCAACCTTGCATCGCCAACTAATGCAGTATGCGCCCAAGAGCTTAAGGAATTCGGAAAAAATAAATATAGGTATTTACAGCGCCATCATTGCTGGCGATTTAGCTGCTGATCTGTCGCAGCGCTTGATTCTGGACTCAAATTTTACGTCTGCAAAAAAGCTAGCGGCACTTACCTATATTGAAAAGATTTTGCATTCGACATATGTAGGCCAGATATTAGATATTTTAGCGGTGCCACAAGCGTTGCCCACTATTGATGAGCAGTATCTGCGCTATTTATTAAAGACAGCTATCTATTCAATTGAAGCACCATTTTTGTTAGGGGCCTTACTTAGCAATGCTAGCATTAATAAATCACGATTTAGAGTATTTGCTACCCATGTCGGATTAGCTTTTCAGCTATCTGATGATATCCAGAATTTATACAGTCCCGGTTTATCCGGCCGATCGTCTGACATACGGACAGGCAAGGTCACGCTCTTAATTTCATTGGCTTTGGAGTCAAAAAAAAATCGTTCAGCTATTCTCCGGCTACTTAAAAAAGAACAGAGGACGGCTAAGGACATAGAGCTCCTGAGGCGGTTAATAAAAGATAGCCATGGCTACGAGCTGGCAACTAAATTAGTTGAGGCTAAGTATGAGAAAGCCGCCAGTATTTTAGGCAGCATTCATCTGCCCCACCGAGTGAGTAAACAGTTCACATTATTATTAAGCTTACTTAAGAGTTATAAATAAAAAACACAGTCTGTATTATAGACCGTGTTTAGATCCTGCCTCACGAGCGGGAGCTAGTGTTTTTTGGTCGGCATGTCCAGCGATTTTCTGATACGGTTACAGGCATAGCTCAGTTCACGCCTGATGTAATTAGGTATGCCCTGGGCAAGGTATTTGGCCGGTAGTTTTTTTTCTAGGATCGGCAGGAGATCAAAGAAAACTCGTTCTGTTTCCTCAAGCTGTCTACGCCTGAATTTTTCTGACCTAGTAAGCGCCGTCCTGATATTGTGTAAGCGGTCAGCAAACTTGACTAAAATTATCCACCAATCAGACATTTCGATACCATGGAAGTAGTCCTTGATATCTTCTTTAGTTAGAATTTTTAAACCACGGCACACATCTTTGCCAAAGATTTTAATAATGTTTCGCCAAGTTAAAATGTGGCTACCTTCCTTGATATCGTGAAGCAAACCACAGATAATGGCTGATCTGTGATACACATAGAATTCTAACATGATGATCAGGGCGACTGCCTTGGTATGGTCAAAGTAGCGAGTTCGGTCTAGACGAGTCTTTCCGCGATAGCCATATTTGGCTAAACGATAGGCAAGAATGACTTGCCTTAGTTCTTTTGAGTACAGTCTAGTACTGGCAATTTCTTGAAAAAGGGGTCGGTGACCTTTGCCTGTAAATTTTAATAGCTCCCTGTTATAATAAAGATAAGATTTAATGGTTTTCGGGCTAAAATACAGTAATTTAAGCGCTTTTTCTAAATTAATCAAAAAATTCCCGTTTGTTGATAAAGCCATAGTTTTATAACTTACTTATAAATACGGGAAAGCATACAAATTTTAGCTGATCTTACTTAATAAATTAACTAGTTCAGATAACGCTAGTTAGCTGAACTACGCTTTTTTTTTAGCTCCTAACGTCGCCGCATTTCTATATGGACAAATTCAATTTTTTAACTTTTAATAGAGGGGAATAGGTGGATTTCTCCGCTTTACTCCGAAAATAATTTTTTATGAATAAACACTCTAAAACGCTTCGTTGGCTCTCACTAATACCAGTGGCTTTCACAACCTTTGTCTTATCCGACTGGATTGTACTATTTACTTTGTGGTTCATGCGACTACCATTTATTTTATTTGAAAAGGTTCTAGGCTTTGGTTCTGGTCCGATTGGAAGATTTATGGATGGCATAACAAATTTCCTTGTTGGTCTTAATGGCATTGAAACACTTGCCGTCATAGCAACAGGGTTACTTACGGGGTCTGCGTTTGTTTATATATTAGCTATAATCGTTCCAGTCAACAGCAAATCTACTGCCAAAACACTGGCAACAATCTTGATTACCTTACTCGTTCTTGGTTTAATAGCTTTCTTTGTTAATGGAATAAGTGGAGAAAATATATTGTGGACGATAGTAATTGCCATTGGGATTCTTATGGGTTGGCATTCGATAAAACACGAAACAGAAAAAGAAAGCGAAAAACATGAAAACTTCATTCAAAAAAATATCAAACGTATATTTATTTCGACGCTTTTGTTTACTATTTTATTGGTAGCTTTCTTTTTGTCTTAATATGGTGTCTTGGGTTCTGGCCATTCACCCCTAACCCCTCTGCCCAGGACCCAAAACAAAAATTGAATTTGTCCATATAAAAATACTAACCCTATCGGGTAAAAAAAGCGTACATCAGCTAACAGCGTGTATGCGGCTACACTAAAATTAAATTTATTTAACTTACTAAAACTATGAAAAAATTATACTTTGGTCTCTTAATTGCCATTATCATTCTACTTAGTGGTTATATTGCTTTCACTTGGAATAGTAATCAAACAAACACAACTGCCACAAAAGAAAATAACGCCCAAGATTTTCAATTTGATCTGAATTTAAACTCTTTGACTTATCAGCTTCCCACTTATACAAAAATCTGTACCCCAGAGTCAAGATATGATTGCTCAGTAGATGGTTGTCAAAAAAGTAAACCAGTTGTGTTTGTTTTATATGATGAAAACACAGACAAAGTTTATCGTTGCGACAAACAACCATGCGATGGTTTCAATATTTCAAAAGAAGACAGTGGAGTGTATACCAATCTAGCCCCTATTACACCAAACGGATCATTGATTAAATTGTCAGGAGATAATGAGTATGTTGAAACTGTAAGTATGGGGCTAGATTTTATAATCTATAGAGGAAAATGTGTTGATAAAAAATAATTTTATTTTATTTACTCGCTCACCCAAATCCCGATTTCATCATGACTTCGGCTAGCCCGATACGTTGTACGAAATTTTATTATTTTTACCAATAAAACTATGGACGAAAAAATAAAGACCAAAAATTATATTCTCATTATTATTTTTGCTGTTGTTTTTGGTTTTGTAATACAAGACGGACTAAGACTAGTAATTCAAAAATTCCTCGAAATACCCAATGACTACATCGGCCTTGCTCAATGGGGAGATACTTTCTTCCTCCGTATCTTTTCTTCTTTGATCGGGACGGCAACTGGAGCATTTGTAATTGGGACTTTTTTAAAAAATAAATTCAGACTATCTGCAATAATCGCAACATTACCTACCGTTTTATTTTGGATAGCAGTTTTTATTTTTGGAATTACAATAATTTCGGAAGAAGGTTCTTCATTTGAAGCAGTAAAGAAAATGTTGCTCTTACCTGGAGTTTTAGCTGTCCTATCGCCAGTGGTAGCTTATTTCGTTGCTGGGTGGGGACATGAGTATTTTGATGAATTTCAACGCCAAAAAAGTGTTTTAAATATTAAGTGGTACCACTGGCTTTGGATATTCCCATTTTATCTTAATAAAGCAGTTGCCATCCCTCTCTTTACCCTGATCTTGTTGTGGAAAGTTGATCTGCTATACGATAATGGCGGAATACTTTACGGAGGAATTTTTGATCTCATCTCAAACTGGAGTTACTATCTTGTGAGATTTGTCATATTAATTATATTGGTCGGATTGTTTGCTTCAGTCAGTCATGTTTACACACTGCTAAGCGAAGAAAAAACAGCAGCAAAAATAAATTGGAAAAAAGGAATAATAATTTTTGGTCATGTTTTGTTATTCTCAATACTTTATGTATTACTCTTTTCATTTTAGAAAGCTCGTGATTTTAATTTGCTTGTGCACGAGGAGCCTCGTTTTGATAAAATAAAATCATTTTTAAATATGTTTAAAGATAAAGAAAAATTCGCAGTATGGGTTACCAAAGAGGCCAAGGATACAACATTTGTTGACTGTGACATTGCTACTCTCGCTTCAGGCCAAAGCCAGGTACTCACACTTGTCTTTGCTGTTACGGATAACAATCTCTTCTGCGGTCAGCAGATCTTCAATATTGCGAAAGTATCGTCTGATGAAGAGGACCTGGTTCTTGTGAATAATATTAGTAGCACGATCCTCACCACCATCGAGTGTGCGCCAATCTTTCGGTAGAATGACATCCTTTCTGGCATAAGCGGCGTATGATGCATCAAGCGATTCGGTGCGGTTAGCACGAATGGTGCTTTTCTTGAATGTGA
>JADFTK010000014.1 GCA_022560375.1 Patescibacteria group bacterium | reverse complement strand
GTCTGGGCTAGATCATAGGCAGTAAACATCTTACGATGCTCAACAATTTCATATTTAATTTTATTTTTATCTAGGTGATTTAAAATTCTTTTGGGTATAGCCATATGGTTATAAATTATTTTCTAATTTTTTTTAATCCTAATGGTAATGATTGCTGCCGGCCGTGGAGTTTCTTGGTTTCTGCTCTCCCCTGGCTAGTTAATTTCACTTCATCAATAAACCATTTTTCCGGAGTACGCCGTCCATAGCCGATCATCAATCCTTTGGCAATTAACCTGTCTATACTTCTAGTAATGATTCCCTGCTGATCTATTTTCTTCGGTGGTTTTTTCTGCTTATCATAGAATCTAAATAGCTGACTTCTCTGGTACTTACCCTTAATCCCGTGAATGCTAAGTAGTATATATTTCTGCAAACGGGATAACTTCATATACTAATTCTTATCAATTTTAATATGCAGCTGTTTTAGCTGGTCATTCGAGACTTCAGACGGTGACCCAGTCATCGGCTCACGGTTATCACCGGTTTTGGGAAAAGCCATTACTTCTCTGACATTGGGAGCATTTAATAAAACCATCAGCATCCTGTCTAGGCCAGGGGCAATGCCTCCGTGCGGCGGTACGCCGTAGGTAAAAGCTTCCAACATGTGGCCAAACTGTTCTTTGGCTTCTTCCTTGGATAGTCCAACTAATTCCAAAACTTTGGCCTGAACTTTAGGATCGGTAATCCTGATGCTGCCGCCGCCGACTTCATAACCATTTAAAGCTAAATCATGCTGCCAAGACCTAGCTTTGAGAGGATCTTTATCAAGCAAAGGAACGTCTTCGGTACGTGGCGCTGTAAAAATATGATGGGCTGGAGCGTAATTTCCATCCTCTTTTTTTGATTCAAATAACGGCCAATCTATGACAAAACAAAACGCCAGTTCATTAGGATCATTCTTATCTTTACGCATATCCGGTTTATCAGAACCATACTTCTTCATAGCTTCAGTGTGTGATATACGCGGCCATTTATCAAAAGTCATATGCTTGGCCGGAAAAATTTCCTTGACCATGGCGGTAAACAAATTCTCGGTCAAATCTAGAATATCATCCTGAGTTACAAATGACATTTCCAAATCAAGCTGGAAAAACTGATCCGGCGCTCTATCACCCCGCGAATCTTCATCCCGGAAGCATGGAGCAATCTGAAAATACTTATCAAAACCCGCCACCATCAGCATTTGCTTGTACTGTTGTGGGGACTGTGGCAAAGCATAAAACTTACCAGGATACTGCCTGGATGGCACTAAATAGTCCCTAGCACCCTCTGGCGTTGATTTGGCTAATATGGGTGTATCAATCTCTATAAAACCCTCTTTGTGCAGGTAATCACGGATGAATTTCACTGCCTTTGAACGAATAATAATCCTTTGCTGATTTTTATCGCGGCGTAAATCTAGATAGCGGTACTTGTATCGCACTTCCTCACCCACTTCCTCTTTGTCAGTCTCAACAATTTCGAAGGGTGGAGTCTTGGCTTCAGCTAGCACTTTCAGCTCTTGAGCTTCAATCTCCACAGTGCCGGTGGCTAAATCTTTTTTTACTTGCTTGGCCGGTCGTTTGCTTACAGTACCAATTATTTCCACCACAAACTCTGGTCTTAAACTTTTTGCTTTCCCTAATAATTCCTGGTTGTCTGATGAAAAAACAACTTGGACAATCCCAGACACATCCCACAGGTCAATAAATACCATCTTACCCATCCTGCGAGTTACTCGCACCCAGCCGTTAAGTCTGACTTTTTTATCTACATTATTCACAGTTTCTTTTACTAAAATTCGGTTCATATTTTTAATTAATCTATAAATTGGAAGGTTTCTACTATCTGATAAAATATATCCAGCTGATCGGAATTAATTGGCATTGCTGTGAATATTACACCCGTACCAGATGTAATGTAAAATATTTTGTGATCATTGAATGTAGCACCCATTTGCTCAGTTGTTCCCCAAACTTTAATGGCACTAGTACCATTTATTAAAAAGGGTTCTTCTTTTGTAATATTTATATTAAAATTATCAATCCAACTAGCTAACTCTAAATCAATATCCTGATAAATAGAAACTATAATTTTAATTTCATCCTGGGGAAAGGAAGAGCTAGGAGCTAAAATATTATCTTGATAACTGTATATATTTATATAAATATCACCTTCCTCAATTCGGTAGCTATTTGGATATTTTATTTTATATCCATACTCCTCATTTGTATACGTCTGCCAGTCGGAGGTGTCAGGGAGAAATTTGAAGGTAGAGAGGATTTGTTCGTAAGTATCATAGTAATTTCCATAATCAGTAGTCCAAGATACTACCACATAACCCTCCCCCCTCTCAATAAAAGTTGCAACTTCCGCTCCAGCATAACTACACCATTCTGTTTGTCTAGTATGCTCATTCGTACCAATCGTAACTATCGTACTATCTATGAGGCAAGAATCATCGGGGTAAAAATTGCCTTTTGAATAGACTCTGACACCCGGTGCTCCAAATTTATTAAGTTCAGCAGCGCCAGATACGTAGACTCGTCCATTAGTTGTTGAAATTGTCCAATCGGCTGGATAACTAAATGAGTATTCTAAATCAGTATTCTCATACGTCTGCCAGTCAGAGGTGTCGGGGAGGAATTGGAAGGTTGAAAGGATTTGATCAAATATATTTTCAAATTCAGACAAGCCTTCATATTGGTAACTAAAACTAATTACTTGTTTTTCTCCAACGATATAAACACTTATTCTCTTATATTCAGTCCCATCTTGTAATGACGGAAACTTAATCGCTCGGTTACCTCCAATATCAATTTTTTCATATGGAAATTTCTCAAACCAGAATACTGAAGCATCATCAAAGGTGTCAAAAAGCTGCTCAACTGACAAATTATTTGGATTTGAAATCGAATTAACGTAAAATTCACCATCAAATGTTACAGCTCCTGAAGTTATTGGTTGATAATTGGATGAAGACAATGCAATTCCAGCCTTAGGATCAGGTAAATCTATAGCTTGCCAATCTGCAGGATAATTAAAACTAATTCCCCATTCCGCATTCGTATACGTCTGCCAGTCAGAGGTGTCGGGAAAAAATTGGAAGGTATGAATAATTTGATCAATTAAATATTTACTTTCATTAAATAGCGCGGCATGCCCTCCAATATGAATTTGATATACTATATTATTTCTTTGAAGACTTACTATACGATATAACTCGTGCTTCGTTTTTCCTATTAATCCATAATACTCCGCATCATATACATACCCTAATTCACCATTTATTTCTATCTCACCCAACTTAAGATTTTGCAATCTATTATGCAGCTGCTCCCCTTCTCTTAAATGTATCTCATGATCATCTACCCATGTTTTTAAATCTGAATCAGTGTTGTAAAAATAGCTTACACGCATTATCAGATATTCTTCCCTTACATCCCAAAAATCCAAAACATATGATATAAATGCATCACGCTCATAGTGATTACTTCTATTGAATTGTTCATCCCAGTCTAAGGGTAAATCGATCGAAAAATTAATTTCCCTTTGATTATATACAATTGTCTGCCAGTTAGAGGTGTCTACGCTGGAAGTATTGGTGTTAGAACTAACAACAGTATTAGTATTGGCTGTTGTGGTAGTTATTACTACTTCATCCTTATTCGCTTCATAATACCAAGCTGCACCAACCAGGCCGATCGCCATGACGGAAATTAATACTACAATTACTGGTGCTACAAAACCTCGGTTATTCATATTAATAATTACTCTATGAAATTAAACGTAGCTAAAATATCCGCTGACACATTATCAAACACCGTTTCAAAAAAACTACTACTACTCAAAAAATAAATATAGTCCTGCGGGGTCTCGCCAGGCACCTGTCTATAAACAGTGGCTTTTGTATCAGCCACGTCCTCCTCGTAAGCTTGGAAGATACCCGGATCAATGCTAGTTAAGCGTTCAAATACATCGGCTAATACATCATCTTGGCCAACCTCCTCACCGATCAATGGGAATATCCGTAATGAAAATATCTGAGTACCATCTTTGGTTAGCTCCAGCACATTGCCCGCGTACTCGCCGTAAACAATTATATCCTTACTCATTTGATAGTCCGCGGGATACATTAACGAAAAATTTTCATCATTTGACGTGTATGGTATCCACCCAGTTGTATCCACCTGCTTGGGAATAGTCAGGACATTGCCTCTGACTGTCCTGACGATAAGTATATTTGAGGTCGGGGTAGGGTTTTCAATCCAAAAGAAATATAGAATATAAAATACAAATACTACCACCACGGATTCCATTAAAAGTATGGATATCCCCCAAAATGTTGATATGCTCCTTTTATAATATGAACTCATTGCTTGTTACATAAATTTTTAGATAGTAGGCAATTATTGCCCTGAGTGTCTACTTGATATTTACTGCAATCAGGTGCTGGCTTGCTTTCAAATGAGGTATACCCGCACCAGACTATAACCTTACCGTTATTATCCACTATAATATTACCTACGCCCAGGCAATCACTTGATAAAACGAAATGGTTATCGCATTTATTAATCGTTGTAATGTTACACCCTGGGGGAAAATAAATACTGTCGTTAAAGCAATATGCTGAAATAATTTTTTCCTGGCGAGCATTTATCTGATTCCTTGCATTTTTCTGATTAACAGATATAGCAATACCAGCCAGCAAAACTACTGACAGTGATAATAGGCCTAGGAGTATTATAGACATCGATGACACTCCCAATTGATTTCGTAACCGATGCATACAATGCTAAGGTCTTAGCCGATTGAGTAATCTGGGAAAAGGAATTGTCTCACGAACGTGGTCGAGTCCGCAGAGCCAGGCAACTGTTCGCTCCAGGCCGATGCCAAACCCGGAGTGTGGCACTGATCCGTATCGCCGCAGATCAAAGTACCATTCAAATTCTTTGGTTGGTAGCTTATGTTCTTTGAATTTTTTCTGCAACAATTTTAGATCCCATATTCTTTCTGAACCACCGATGATTTCACCATACCCCTCAGGTGCTAATAAATCATTGCAAAGAACAACGTCGGGATTATCCGGATCCGGCTGCATATAAAAAGCTTTAATAGCAGCTGGGTAATGTGTAATAAATAACGGCTGGTCATACTCTTTCATCAATATCGTTTCATCATCCGCCCCTAAATCATTTCCCATTTTTATATCGGAGCCGAGTTTCTTCAATTGCTTTACGGCCTCTTCATATTTCAGACGTGTAAACGGAGCTTTTACTTTTTTTAGCCCAGCCACATCCCGCTGTAATATATCCAGCTCAGTTAATTTATTTTTCAAAATACCACTAACAACGTAGACAATTAATTCCTCTTGGAGTTCAATATTTTGCTCGTGTTGCATAAAGGCTGCTTCTGCATCCAGCATCCAAAATTCCATCATATGGCGCCTGGTTTTTGATTTTTCAGCGCGAAAGGTCGGACCAAAATCATATACTCGACCCAAAGACATAGCCAAAGCCTCTAGGTAAAGCTGGCCGGACTGAGACAGGTAGGCTGTTTCATCAAAATAATCCGTGGAAAAAAGGGTGGTGGTCCCTTCGCTAGAGGTGGAGGTCAGTATGGGCGTATCAGTTAATATGAATCCCTTATTTCTAAAAAAACTTCGCATTAGCCATATTATCTCATCTCTGATCTTAATTATAGCCGTTTGGCGCTCCGCCCGCAGCCACAGATGGCGATGGTCCAGCAAAAAATCAACTCCGTGTTCTTTTTTACCTATGGGGTATTCTTCAGACCGTTGAATTATCCGTAAATCAGACACTTGCATTTCATACCCCGAAGCCGAACGCTGGTCAGCGTATACTTTACCCGAGACTTCAACGCTGGATTCTATAGTAAGATTTTCGCAATTCTGCCAAACCTCAGCGGCCACGGAGTCTTTACTGATTACTGCCTGAATCCTACCCGACCCGTCTCGAAGTTGTAAAAAATATATTTTACCGGAACTGCGAAAATTAAAAACCCATGCTTTTAGCAACACCTCCTGATTATCACTTTTTTCAACTTCGGAAATTAGTATGTATTTCATAATATTATTACTATTATACCATTTTTATCATTATTTAACAAACAAAATAAGCCTTAAAAAATACTTACTTAGGTATCCCAGGGATAAATATTAACCTAACTGTACTGTAATTTTTGTTTCTTCTTTTTCCGTTTATGAATAAAAAACCACTTAGACACTTCGATACCGACAATTGCTAATAAACCAACTGATAAAAGAATTGCCCAATCAACTAAATTTAATGGAACTGTCTGAAAAATATTTTGAAAAAATGGTAAATAAATAACAATTAACTGCAATAACAATCCAGCCAAAACAGCTACAATCAAATAACGGTTGGAAAATATTCCTATTTTAAAGATAGATTGCGTTCTGCTACGACAAGAGAAAACATACAGTAACGAACTTATCGCTACAGCAGTAAATGTCATAGTTCTGGCTTTTTCTAAATCACCTGTTGATTTCCAAACCCAATAAAAGATGCCTAATGAAAGTAGGCCCGTTAAAATACTAATTAATATAATTAAAAATTTTATCTCTTTATCTATGATTGGTTCCTCAGGCGAGACGGGAGGCTGTTTCATTATTCCTTTTTCACCTGTTTCCATAGTTAAAGCAATATTAGGGAATCCATCTGTTACAAGATTAATCCACAAAATTTGAGCAGCCAGCATTGGTAATGGCCAACCAAAAAGTAATCCGCCAACTATTACTACCATCTCTGTAAAACTGCTAGACATTAAAAATAAAATTACTTTTTTTATATTATCGTAAATAATCCTGCCTTGCTCAACTGTTTTGACTATGGTTTTAAAATTATTATCTAGCAGAACTATATCAGCAGTTTCTTTGGCTACGTCCGTACCGGAGCCCAGAGCCACACCAATGTCTGCCGCTTTGAGTGCTGGCGCATCATTAACCCCGTCACCAGTCATGGCCACCACTTCACCATGATCTTGCCAAGCATCTATAATGCGCAGTTTATCTTTGGGAGTTACTCTGGCATAAACGGAGAATCGGGTAATCATCCGCTTCAATTGCTCTTTGTTTAATTTCTCAAAGTCTGACCCCTCAATGATATTATGATCGGCGTGAGGCAATCCTAGCTCCCGAGCAATCGCCTTAGCCGTCAATCGGTGATCACCTGTTAACATCACTGGCCGGATGCCAGCTGCTAAACATTGGGCAATAGTTTCCTTTGCTTCCTTACGGATCGGATCTTTTATTACCGCGAAACCGGTAAACACTAATCCGTCTAAGGCCCCTTCATCACCTTCCAAATTGTTATAATCTTTTTTTACCCGCTTATAGCCAAGTGCTAATAAACGCAATCCCTCGCCGCTTAGCCTTTCATACTCATTTTTAAGCTTATGCCGTCTAGATTTATCTAATTCTTCCTCCTGACCATCTAAATCGATTTTGCCAGCATGCTTGAGCAATATTTCCGGAGCACCTTTATAGTAAATTGTACGTACATTATTCACATCCTCATTGAGCGTAGCCATATATTTGCGGTCTGAATTGAACGGCAAAACCTCCAGGCGCTTATTTTCCGAACGCATCTTGTCCAAATCGATGCCCGCCGCCGAGGCAACCAGCACCAAAGCTTTTTCCGTCGGCGTACCAATGACGGTCCGGTGGCCAATTGCTTCATCGGGATCTTCTATAAAGGCATCGGAGGCTATCACGCCAATTTTCAAAGCCATAAAGTAGCTTTGCTGCCCTACTTCAGCTGGACGATCCGTTATGTCTTTGGCGGTGTCAAAGTCTTTATCATGGGTTATAATACGCACCACTCTCATCTCGCCCTCAGTCAGAGTACCAGTTTTATCAGTACAAATAACTGTCGTTGATCCCAGAGTCTCAGCTGCCACTAATTTTCTCACCAATGCTTTTTGTTTCAGGATCCGCTGCATACCAATCGCTAATATTACGGTAACTACGACGACTAGTCCTTCTGGAATAGCGGCCACGGCTAGCGCTACGGCAGTAGTGAACATCTGTTCAAGATCATAACCTAAAACCGCGCCAATTAAAAAAATAATTGCCGATACGCCGAGGATGATGATACTAAGTTTTTTTGCAAACGAAGAAAGTTTTTTCTGTAACGGTGTTTTTTCCTCTTTGGTGGTGGCAATTAGTTGAGCAATGCTCCCTAGCTGGGTAGATTCCCCAGTATAAACCACTACTCCTTCACCAGAACCTCGCACTACCGTCGTACCCATAAATGTCATATTTCTCTGCTCAGCTAAAATTACTGCCGATGGCAAAGTACTAATAATTTTATTTACTGGAGCGGACTCTCCAGTCAAGCTCGCTTCGTTTACTTGCAAATCATTAGTTTCTAATAATCTAATATCAGCCGGAATTTTATTGCCAGCCCGTAGCATGACTATATCACCCGGCACAATATCTTTTACTTCCTTCTCTACTTCATGTCCATCCCGACGTATGCTTGCATACTGAGTCACTACTTCTCTCAATTTTTCCAACGACTTTTGCGCTCGCCACTCTTGGATAAATCCAACAATTACATTCATGCCTACGGCGGCCAAAATTACCCAGGCATTTACTATATCATTTAAGAAAAAACTTATGGCAACTGCAACCAATAAAATATAAATCAGCGTACTTTTAAATTGGCTCAAAAAAAGCAAGACTGCTGAAAAAGATTTTTCTCTGGGCAGCTCATTTAAACCATATTTTTTTAGCCTTTTAGCCGCTTCAGCGGAACTTAAGCCCGCTGCGGGATTGACACTTAGCTGGTTAGTAACATTTTTAGATGATTGGGTAGAGTAGTGATTGGCCATAATATATTATCATCTTAGCATAAATCAGTTATAACAAAAACGATCTTGTATAAGAACAGGATCGTTTTTGTTTTTTTAAAATCTATTCTTATCCTGCTGTAAACTCTGATGTATTACTAACGACGAATGTTACAATTGCCCAAGCCAATAATACGATGATTAAACCAATAACTGCTGCACTAATTACTTTTTTAGCTGTACCAACTTTTTCCTCATTACCACCAGCTGTCATCCACACAAAACCACCGTAAAGTATAAAGATGACTGCGATCAAACCTAGAAATCCAAGAGCCCACTGTACAATATTAATGACTGTTGCTTGTAGATCAGCTGAACCTAATCCAAAAGTATTTCCAAAATCTCCAATATTTACCTGTGCTGAAGCAAATGCCGGAACTGCAAGAACAGCAACTAATACTAATGCGCTTAAAATTTTCTTTTTCATGACTTCACCCCCTTTCTAACTGGGTATTTAATATTGCTTTTTATTAAAAAAATAGAAAAATGCCCCAAAAATTATAAGTAAAATGATAACGAATATTTGTCCCCCTGTTGATTCCATAAATTTACTTATTTAAGTTTCGGTTAAGTATAGTACAATGCGCTATTTTGTCAAGACATTAACTTGACTCAGTCTCTTTTGGCGGTCTTTTAACACTTTGAATATAATCTGGTAGCCCCTCCAGAGCACGGAGTACTTCTAATGGTACGGCAAAAATTACAGTATTCGATTGATCAGAAGACAGATCATTAATTGACTGCAATGTCCTTAAGTGCAAAGCGCCGGGCGACTGATGTAAAGTTTTCGCTGCTTTAGCCAGATTATCAGCGGCGATAACCTCTCCTTGCGCTTTGATAATGACAGCCCGCTTTTCTCGCTCGGCTTCTGCTTGCTTGGCTATAGTTCTCTGCATTGATTCTGGCAATTCAATATGTTTTAGCTCCACGGCTACTACTTTGATGCCCCAAGGATCCGTAGCAGAATCAACCATACCTTTAATTTTTCGGGAAATTTCATCACGTTTAGTAAGTAATTGATCCAATTCGGTTTCACCAACAACATCCCTCATAGATGTTTGGGCCACCTGAGAAACGGCAAAAGGATAATTCTGAATTTCAATAATAGCTGCCTTAGCGTCTATAACTTTGAAGTACAAAACAGCGTTTACTTTTACGGTCACATTATCTTTAGTAATGGCATCTTGGTCTGGCACGTCAACCGTTATAACTCTCATGTCTACTTTCTTCATCATTTGAAAAATTGGGATGACTAAACGCCAGCCGGGTTGAGCCGTCTTGACATATCGACCCATAGTAAATTTGACACCTCTTTGGTACTGATTAATCTGGCGAATGGATGATACTAATATCAAACCTACTAATATGAGGAAAAAATACATTATTTTTAGACGATGATTAAAAAATACTTGTTTTTATTATACCAAAACGACAATTTTGTGCAACCAATAGCCTTGCCAATCATATTTCTTTTTGCTAACATGTAGTTCATATATGGGCTGTTCAACCTCCTTCCGTTCAAATTCAGAGTCAGCAGTCGGTAATGACCGATTTTTATTAAATTTTTGTTAGGAACAAAATGGGTCGTTAGCTCTCGCCCGCTAGCGCCTAAGCTTGCCCGACATGCAAGTTATGGTAGGCGGTCGCAAGCGATGGCGAGCGGACAGTTGGTAGAGCACTCCGCCTATGCGGAGGTGTCACAAGTATAACCAATATGTATTGGGTATATATCTTAAAAAGCTTAAAGGACAATGGATATTATACTGGTAGTACTGGTAAACTTGATGATATAATCAAGCGTCATATGCAGGGAAGGTCTAAAGCGACAAAAAGCAGACGCCCATTGAGATTAATTTTTAAAAAGTCATTCGTTATAAAAAATGAAGCGTTGAAATTAAAGCAAAAAATAAAACAGCATAAAAGTAAAAATATATCGAAAAGATAATTAGAGACAAAATGGGTCGTTAGCTCAGTTGGTAGAGCACCTGCCTTTTAAGCAGGGTGTCACAGGTTCGAGACCTGTACGACCCATTTTGTCTCTGATTTTTGACAAGATAAAACTTTGGAGGTAGAGCACTCCGCCCATAGGCGGAGGTGTCACAGGCTCGAGACCTGTACGACCCATTTTGTCTCTAATTTTGGATAATAGCTAATAATTAGTAATGCTGAGACCCAGTGGAAAAAATGTGCATATGATTGATCTTGATTAAATACGCTGGCTAAGCTAAAATGTACACACAATAATTTTCCCTCCATGGCCAAAGAATCATTAGACAAAGTCCCCCCACAAAACTTAGAGGCGGAGCAATCAGTGCTCGGCTCTCTTCTTATTGATAAAAATGCCATAATCAAAGTAGCGGATATTATTATGCCTGACGACTTCTACAAAGATGCTCATGGCCTGACACTTGAATCCATGATTGATCTATACGAAAAACGGGAACCTATTGACGTCCTATCGTTGGCCAGCCGCCTGGAGGATAAAGATCAGCTTGAAACTATCGGTGGTAGAAGTTACTTGGCTACCTTAGCTAATGCCGTACCAACCTCAGCTAACGTAGTTAGTTATGCCAAAATTGTCCAGCAAAAAGCTACTCTGCGCAGACTGCTGAATGTAGCTGCTGATATCACACAACTTGGTTATAATGAAACGGATAATATCGAGGAGCTCCTGGACCAAGCTGAACAAAATTTATTCAGTGTTTCCCAAAAATATTTAAAACAAAATTTCGTACCTATTAAATCTATACTTACCGAAGCTTTTGACCGGATAGATGAATTACACAAAGAGTCAGGTAAGCTTCGAGGCATACCAACCGGTTTTAAAGATCTTGACAACATACTGGCTGGATTTCAAAAATCAGATTTAATAATCTTAGCGGCTAGGCCATCTATGGGTAAAACGACCCTGGCACTTGATATCGCCAGACAGATCGCCGTAGAAAAAAAAATACCAGTTGGTATTTTTAGCCTGGAAATGTCCAAGGAACAATTAGTAGACAGATTGCTTTGTGCTCAGTCTGGAGTTGAACTCTGGAAGATGAGAACCGGTAAATTATCCGAGGATGAAGATTTTACCAGCATTGGACATGCCATGGGAATTCTCTCTGAGGCACCCATATACATCGATGATTCTGCTACCGCTAATATAATGGAGATAAGGACCAAGGCACGTCGGCTGCACTCTGAACACAACCTAGGAGTCATAGTCCTAGACTATCTACAATTAATGCAGGGTGTGATTCACTCAGATAACAGAGTACAAGAGATCAGTGAAATAACGCGGTCTCTGAAAGCAATTGCTCGTGAACTCAACATACCTGTCCTAGTCTTATCACAGCTATCTAGGGCCGTAGAGTCCAGAACCCCCTCCATCCCCAAACTAGCCGACTTGAGAGAATCCGGATCTATTGAGCAGGATGCGGACGTAGTCATGTTTATTTACCGTGAATCGATGTATAAAAACGACCTGGATGTGACCAGGAAAAATATTGCTGACATATACATAGCCAAACACCGTAATGGCCCAACTGGAAAAATTCAATTATATTTTGATGAGAATAAAGTAAGTTTTAAAAATCTTGAAAAGAAATTAGAGGCCGAAACACCTTTTTAAAATATTCCTACACTAAATATAAGAAATTATGTTCAATAAAATAAAAGAAATCAAAGGCATGAGGGACAAGGCCAAACAAATTAAAGATATGCTTGGGGATGAATCAGTCCACGCTGAAGCATCCCATGGCCAAGTCACCATGGTCATGGACGGCAATATGGAAATATTGAGTTTAAATATTAATCCGGCTATGCTGACGGCCGATAAAAAGGAATCTCTAGAGCAAGCTATTAAAGACGTAACAAATGATGCCATAAAAAAAGCGCAGCGAGTCATGGCCCAAAAAATCCAAAGCATGGGCGGCATGGATTTGCCAGGAATGTAATATGCCCAAATATCCTGACTCCATACAAAAATGCATCGATGGACTAGCCCACTTGCCTGGCATAGGCCCTAAATCAGCCGAGCGGATTGTTTTTTACTTATTGAAGCAGGGCAGCAAGACTTCCGACGAACTAGCCAAAAATATCGGTGCTCTCCAAAAAAATATTTCACTTTGCCAACAATGTGGTAACATGACTGATCAAAATCCTTGTTTACTCTGTACTGATACCAAGAGGGATGATGCCATCATATGCGTAGTAGCTGAACCACAAGACATCCAAGTAATTGAAAAATCAGGCGAATTTCACGGGCGTTACCATGTATTAGGAGGCGTATTAAATCCGGTCGAGGGCATGACAGCGGACAGGCTGCGTATAAAAGAGCTAGTCGATAGAATTAAAAAAAATAAACCTGCCTTAAAAGAAATAATCATCGCCACCAATCCTGACTTAGAGGGTGAATCAACCGCCATGTACTTAGCCCGACAGCTAAAACCCTACCAATTAAAAATTAGCCGATTAGCTAAAGGCTTACCGATGGGCGCAACTATTGAGTACGCTGATGAAATTACTATTTCGAATGCCTTGAAAGGTAGACAGGAAGTTTAGTGTTTATTTGCTTTCAAAAATACACTATGCTATTATCAACCAATAACTTATATTAGCCTTAATTATTAATAAAAAATATATGAATAGAGAAAGATTTGAATCAAGAGCTGAAGGCGACGCCAGTGCACAGATAGATCAGGAACTTTCAAGTTTAGCAAACATTCTCGAATCCTATGATCCTGACAGAGCTGAGAGTCCAGATCCTGGTGAGCTTTTAAGCATTGTTGGCTCTGAAATGCCAAGGTTAATAGATGAAGCCAATAAATCGGGTTCTCTAAGCTTTGACCAAAGAAAAAAAATATATCAACAACTAGTCCCTCTAAGACAAATTGCGACTGAGAAAATTCCAATATCTGATCAAAAACGACTCATTTTAGATGCCTTTAAAGAATTAGAAAATAAGCTGACAGAATAACTCTTAACATTTCCACAAAATAAAAAACGGGAGTGTATTTCCCGTTTTTTTATACTTTTCTTACGCTTAAAAAAAATTATTAATCTCATAAATTCGACAGAAAAACTTAATAGTAAACTAATACTGCACAGTCGTTTGTTATCACTATGAGTTGTTCTCAGTATCTTATTATTCGCCCTACTTATTAATATTAAATTTTTTAATACCTTTTACCATTTCCAACGCATTAAAAGGACGACAAGAATTATAAAATCACTACCAAAAAATCCTCGTTACTAACGCGGATTTTTTTAATTCACTACTATTCTTAAAAGGCTCGAGCTACTTGCCAAGAGTAATCTTTTCAATTATTACCTTAGACTGCTCTTGTCGGTGGCCTCTGGTTCTGCGGTACCTCACCTTTGACTTAAATTTAACCACAAGTACTTTTTTGCTCTTGAACTGAGAAATCAATTTTCCAGTCACTTTGACGTTCTTTAGGATAGGCTGACCTATCTTGACCTGTTTGCCGTCTGAGTACAATAAAACGTCACTAAATATAATAGCTGCCCCTTCTTTCTTTGGCAACTTTTCAAAGGTCATAGTACGACCTTCAGCTACCTTATATTGCTTCCCACCAGTTTTAATTATTGCAAATTTCATATAGTAAAATAAAAAGCTCAATTATATAAGCTCTGTGTCTACCATCTTAGCAAGACTGCCCCATAATGTCAAAATTCAATATTGACGATGTCCCCCACTTGCCATCCCTGCTGCTGAGCAAGGCTGCCACGGATCTCTAGAACGTAATTGGCCATGGCGCTGGGAGTTATCATATCCACCCCAGGCCGTACTGCGTGCGCTATATCAACAATTCTATCATCAAGTATCCATATTATATCTAATGGGAAATTAGTATTAGCCATGGTAAATTGCCAGATATCAGCCTCCGGGAAAACGAACAGCATACCCTTGTCTAGCTGCAAATAATCACGACCGGACAAGCCTTTCTGCCTGGCACTGGGCGTACTGGCCACTTCACTATCAACAACAAAACCTCCTACTTCTACCTCCGCTGTTTCACCTATAATTTTTTTAAAATAAAATGGGGCCAGATCCTTAACTCGAGAACCGCCTGCGTTCCAAAATATGATTACCAATATAATGGTAATCATTATAAACATCCAAAATGATCTCCTGTTCATATAGTTTCAATCAACATTATATACTACTTATTGGCTGAATGTCGATACCTGACAACTACAAAACTGCCAAGTAAAATCATTATTAACAGCATAACTGCTAAAGTAGCTAATTTATCGCGACTGCCCAGAAAAAGCGCCGTGCTGCCAAAAATAAAGGTGATGCCATATAGAAAAATAACTGTTTGGCGATGGGACAAGCCAATATCCAGCAACCTAAAATGCAGATGCTTCTTATCAGCTCCGCTAAATGGCGACCTCTTCTCAAAAAATAATCTTCTAATTATCACCCAGATTACATCAAGTATAGGTATGCCCATAATCAGCATAGCCGTGGCTATCTTGGCACCGGAAATAATCGCCAGTACGCCCAGCATAAAACCTGTGAACAGACTTCCTCCCTCTCCGAGATATATTTTAGCTGGGTGCCAATTAAATATTAAAAATCCCAGACTGGCGCCAGCCAGTATGACTGCCAGTAGTGCTGTTTCCGGCTGCGCTACTTCCTTATTAATGCTCAAGAAAAATAGTATCAGAGCTCCCAGGGTAGTTATGCCAGACACTAGTCCATCCAGTCCATCTAAAAACTTAGTAGTATACATCATCCCCATCAGCCAGACAAAAGCAAATAAATCAGCCAATAACACTAAAAAATAGGGGGTGCTATTAATTGAAAAAAGTTCCAGCTGAATAATATCTAAACTAAATACCCCACCGAAAGGATTAGTGATATACTGGACGCCAATGCCAGAGGCTATAATTACTAGAGTGGCTAATACTGGCCATATTATTTGCTTAGCAGGCCCCAAACTACGTTTATCGTCCAGGAATCCACCCATCATGAGAAGTCCCCCAGCAATCAATATGCCAGCAATAAATTTTGGCTCCATGTAGCCACCGAGCACCCTATCAGTAAATAATGTATAGTACAATATGACAATCGCCACAGTAAAATATATGGCTAGACCGCCTAGTAAGGGGACGGAACGCGATTGGACCTTACGATCTGGCGACACTTCAGGATTATCAACTATTTGCAAACGCAAGGCAATCCTCCTGACTAACAAAGTCAGGATAATTGAAATTAATACTGCTAAAACAAAAGGAATAATATATTCTTCTATGGCCAAAGGATTATCCATAGTGCCTTTCTAAATAAGTTTGGAGAATTAATTGGGCGGACTGCTGATCAATATATTTTCGGGATTTTTTTGCATTCAATCCTGAATCCTGCAACTGCTTAGATGCCTGAACGCTGGAAAAACGTTCATCCTCAAAAACTATTTTAATGCCCAGTGCTTGCCCCAGCCTCTGTCCAAATTTTTCCACCATCTCGCCGGCTTCGCCCTTATCACCGTGCTGATTAAGCGGCATACCGATAACCAGCTTGACAACTTCTTCATCCTGGATGATTTTTCTTAACGAATTTTCGACTGCCTGTTTCGAAGTATTATCTATTGTTTCATAGGGAAAAGAATACTGATTATCTTCACTAGAGATAGCAACTCCGATTCTTTTTTTTCCATAATCAAGGCCTATAATTTTTGGCATACTACTGGCTGGTTAATACTTCAGTTCCATTGGCTGTAATAGCAATGGTATGCTCGAAGTGTGCTGAAAGTGAACCGTCTAGGGTGACTATAGTCCACCCATCGTCCAGAGTTTTCACTTCGGAACCGCCAATATTTACCATGGGTTCTATAGCTAGCACCATGCCTGATTCCAGGGTAAGACCAGTACCTGGCTTACCAAAATTAGGTACTTTTGGCTCCTCATGAACTTCAAATCCCACTCCATGGCCTACTAACGTCCGAACAACGGAAAATTCATTCTTCTCCACAAATGATTGCACGGCATGTCCTATATCACCTATAGTGTTGCCTAGCTTTGCTTGATTAATAGCTATATCCAGAGCCTGCTTGGTTACCAAAATTAATTTTTGGGTATGAGCATTTACATGGCCTACACCTATGGTAATAGCCATGTCGGTATATAAACCTTTGTAGGCCAACCCTATATCCACTCCCACAATGTCACCCTCTTGAAAACGATAATCCTTATCCGGTATGCCATGAACGACTCCCTCATTAATTGAGATACAAGAAACAGCCGGAAATCCATTATACCCTTTGAAGGCTGGCTGACCATTCATTTTTTCAATTAGCAGGGCAGCGGTTTTATCCAAATCAACCGCTGTAATTCCAGGCTTTACTTGATTACCTACCTCATGAACTATACTAGCTAATATTTTGCCACCAGCGCGTAATATTTGTATTTCTTCAGCTGATTTTAATTTCATTATACTAGATTGCTAATAATATCCTTAGCCACTTTTTGGACCGAAGGCTCCCCGCTCGTGGTTATCAAAATGCCTCTTTGCTTATAATACTTTACCACTGGTAGAGTTCTCTTATGATATATAGCTAATCGCTTAGCAATTGCTATTGGCTTATCATCCTCACGATGATAAATTTCTCCACGGCAAACCGGGCACTGCCTAATATTTCTTTGCATATCTTGCCCAGCAATGAAAATCCTTCCGCACTTTTTACAAGTACGCCTGGCCGCTAAACGCTTGATGGTTGTTTGGTGAGATATCGGCATATAAAAAACATGAGTCAATGATTTATTCAATAACTTCAATATTTTATCTAAGGCCCTAGCTTGTTCTAAATTACGCGGGAAACCATCAAACAACACTCCTCTGCTCGTAGGTAATTTATCTAGCTCCTGTTTTAGTATATCTATGACAAACTTAGAAGGTAGTAAGCGACCATCTATATTAATTATCCTATTAACTTTTATGGCCAGGGTTGTTTTTTTACTAGCTATACGCCTAAGGATGCCGCCCATCTCCAGATGGTGCATTTGGAATTTCTTAACTAGCATTTTTGCCTGTGTTCCTTTGCCAGAACCCTGGGGGCCTAAGATTACAATATTAAAACTGGATGACTTCATATTACTTTTAGTATACCTGATATTTTATCGAAAAACGACCCTATCTCGGTAGGGCGCTTGGTAGTTTAAACTACGCTAAGTCTTAAATAGGGGATAAAACTAAAACCCCTCATAGTTACGCATGACTAACTGGGATTCAATTTGTTTTACAATTTCAATCACTACTGAAACTACAATCAGCAAACCAGTACCACCAATTACTATATTGGTCAAATTCGAGGCACCCTGAATAATATTAGGCAAAATAGCCACTGAACCTAGAAATAAAGCCCCGCCGAGTATAATTCTATTGCTAACATAGCTTAAAAAATCAGAAGTCGGCGTACCCGGCCTAATGCCTGGGATAAATCCACCTTGTTTCTGTAGATTTTCAGCAATTTGGGTGGGATGAAAAATAATGGCCGTGTAAAAATATGTAAAGGCAACTACAAGCGTAAAGTACATAGCCCCATAAAAAAGCTGATTAGCAAACATATCCACAACCCAGGCAGCTGCACCGGACATCCAAACGGTTGGCGAATTAATGAAAAATTGTGCAATCATCGGAGGAAATAAAACAATTGATACCGCAAAAATGATAGGGATGACCCCAGCTTGGTTTACTCTGAGGGGCAAGTGAGTATCAACTCCTCCGTACATCTTCATACCCCTTATTCTTTTGGCATAAGATACGGGAATATTACGTTTACCCTCAGTAATGATGACCACAGTAGCCACGGTAACGATTCCGATGACTAAAAATGCTATATAAAGACCTAGCTGTGATGCATCAAAAGTTTGGATTGATTGTTTGATTGTGGTTGGTACCCGAGCTACGATGCCAGCAAAAATAAGTATGGATATACCATTCCCAATCTTTTTTTCAGTAATCAATTCCCCAATCCACATCAAAAAGATGGTACCACCAGTAATAGTTGCTATGGTGACAACCAACTGAAAAGCACCCATTTCATCAACTATACCTTGGCCCGATTGGCGTAGAAAAGTAATCATGCCATAAGAAGATAATATGGCTAGTGGCACTGTCAGATAGCGAGTATATTGAGAAATTTTTGCCCGGCCAGCCTCCCCTTCTTTTTGCATTTCTTCTAATTTTGGGATGACCATAGTCAATAGCTGAAATATAATGGAGGCCGTAATGTACGGGGCTATCCCCAGCATGACTACTGAAAAATTTTCCATTCCTCCTCCGGAAAATATATTCAACAGACCTAATAATTGGTTAGAAGAAAATAAATTCCTTAAGTTTTCAATATTGACCCCAGGGATAGGAATATGCGCAGCCACTCGGAAAATAAAAAGCATAGCCATTATAAATAGTATCTTGTTGCGTAAATCTTTTATTTTCCAAATTTGACTAAGTTTCTCTAGCATGTGTCTGTTTGTTTCTTAATTTGTTTCTTAATTCCTTTGACTTAGGGGCGTTTATCTTTATGATGATAACTTGAATATTTCCACCAGCTTTCTTTATAGCACGTTCTGCCGATTTTGAGAATCGATGGGCCTGGATAGTCATTTTATTTTTTAAAACACCGTGGCCTAAAACCTTGATGCGATTCTTACTTTTGACCAAGCCTGCAGCCAGCATTCTGGCAGGAGAAACAACTGAACCCGCCTCGAATACATCTGATAATTGAACAATATTGACAGTGTTGTAAACTGGGCGAAAACTTTTAAATCCTCTAGACTTAGGAATCTGCTGCAGTGACTGTTTTAATCCACGTCGCTTAAGATTTCTTTTACCACCAGATCGTGATCTCTGACCTTTTAATCCTCGGCCAGAATAAGTCCCACGACCAGAGCCATCTCCTCTACCTACCCGTTTTTTCTTTCTAACTTTGGGCGCTTTTAAATTTGATAAACTTAAAGTCATATTACTTGCGCATTGCCATTATTTGCTTATAATCCCTCAATTTTCCCAAAGCTAGTATTGTAGCCTTTACATTATTGGCTTTATTGTTTGAGCCAAGCATCTTGGATACAACATTCTTAATACCAGCTAATTCTAATACTGCTCTGACTGGACCACCAGCGATAACGCCGGTACCTTTAGGGGCTGGTTTCAGTAATACTCTAGCCGCGCCAAACTTCTGTAACACCCGATGAGGAATTGTATCATTAACTATTGTTACCTTCAGCCAATCCTTTTTGGCAGCTGCAACTGCTTTATTAATAGCCACCGATACATCAGTTCCCTTGCGAACCCCCATAGCCACCTTCCCCTTGCGATCTCCAATCACTATGCAGGCCCGAAAACTCATTCTTTTGCCACCAGCCATGACGCGCGTAACTCTAGCTACGTCGATCAATTTTTGATCAAATTCACTTTTTTCTCTTTCGGCTCTTTTACCAGTTGTGGAGCGTCTTCTACCTTCTTGTGCCATACAAAATTATTATTTTTAAAATTTTAATCCGCTGTCCCTCATGCCGTCAGCAAAAGCCTTAATACGGCCGTGATAGCGGTATCCTTTACGATCAAAAACTACGCTGGTAATTTTTGCTTTATTAGCCTTGGCAGCAGCTAGCTTTCCTACTTCATGTGCTACTTCTGACTTTTTTAATTTACCTGAATTTTTTAAGTTCGAATCAGATACCTCTAATATGGTATGACCCTGATCATCGTTAATGAACTGTGCATATATGTGCTGCAAACTTCTAAAAATAGCCACCCGTGGCCGAGCTGCCGTTCCATGTATTTTGAAACGTATCCTTTTGGCTCTCACTTTTCTATTGCGATATCTTTCTTTTTGTAGGTTTTTCATAATATACTTTTTATCCGGAACTAGGCGCCAGCTGCCTTTACCACCTTACCCGCTTTACGCCTTATTACCTCATCGATATATTTAATACCTTTACCCTTATATGGCTCCGGTTTTCTTACCTGGCGAATTTGTGCGGCTAATTGCCCGACCGCCTGCTTATCAATACCTGATACCGTAATTATGTTTTTTTGAACAGTCACCTCTAAACCGTCCGGCACTTCGATATCAACTGGATGAGAATAGCCCACTAGGAGGGTTAGTTTCTTGCCGGCTATAGCGGCCTTATATCCCACACCGTTAATCTCCAACTGCTTAGAAAACCCCTGAGTAACCCCGGTAATCATATTAAAAAGTAGCATACGTGAAGTCCCCCATAACTCTCTGGATCTTTTTTCTTCGGGCTTCCTAACGGTGACATTGATTACCTGGTCTTTATTTTCAAATATTATCCGGCGGTGAAATTCTCTTTGCAGCTGGCCTTTGGCACCCTTAACAATGACGTTTTGCTCATTGATTTTTACTTCAACGTCATGGGGAATACTTATCGGTTGTTTACCTATTCGTGGCATAATAAATCAAAAATTAAAATATTTCACAAATTACTTCCCCACCTAATTTTAGATGCTTAGCCTCCAGATTAGTCATTAACCCTTTGGGCGTAGATACTATTAGTATACCCAGTGACGGTAGGGCTTTAGGTATATCTCGATAGCCCTGATAGATTCTCAACCCAGATTTACTAATTCTTTTTATCCCCTGCACTACTGAGGTTCCATCCTTGTATTTTAATTCTATATTCAGGTAGGGTAACTTATTTTTAGAAGACTTATCAGCGTAGTCTATTTTCTCAGATTTGAGAATAAATCCTTCCCTCTTTAGTATCTTGCCAATCTCATACTTAGTCTTGGAAAAAGGCACCAAAACACTCTGCTTTTTTACAAGCGATGCATTTCTTATTCTCGTTAACATGTCAGCAATTGGATCTGTCATAGTCTTGTTATATGTTTAAATTACCAGCTGGATTTTCTTACGCCTGGTATCTCGCCATTATTGGCTAATTCTCTAAAGCATATTCGGCACAGATTAAATTCACGCATGTAGCCGCGTTTTCTGCCGCAACGCCAACAACGCCTTACAATTCTGGTAGAAAACTTTGGTTTCTTCTTGGACTTAGCTATCTGTGATACTTTTGCCATATATTCTATCTAACTTTTTTTAAATGGGAAGCCTAGCATTGTCAATAGGGCTAAACCTTCCTCCTTAGTTTTAGCACTAGTTGAAACTGTTACCTCTAGACCATGAATTTTTTCTATCTCATCGGATCCGATCTCTGGAAACATAATATGTTCTTTGAAACCAATAGTCAGATTCCCTTGATCATCAAGACTACTAGAGCTAATCCCTTGGAAATCCCTGACCCGCGGTAAACTTACATTGACTAACTTGTCCAAAAAATCAAACATCCTCTTGCCTCTTAGCGTCACTGATACACCTACCGTCATGCCCTCTCTAATCTTGAAAGCAGCTATAGACTTACCGGCCTTGGTCATGACTGGTTTTTGGCCAGTAATACGAGTTAAGGTATTGGCAACGACATCAAGCATTTTGCTATCTTGCAAAGCGGCACCTGTGCCACTGTTCAAAGTTATTTTTAATACCTTGGGTACGGATAAATCGTTACTATATTTAAACTTTTCCCGCATGGCTGGAATCACTTCTTTATTATATTTTTCTTTAATAAGGGGCATAAAAAATTATTACTATATTACTTGCTGGCACTTCTTGCAAATTCTTTGCTTCTTACCATCCTTAGACATAATATAACCTACTCGGACTGCTTTATTATCTTTAGAACAAAATAATTGAACATTTGATATACCCATCGGAGCGTTATACCTGACAATTTGACCTTTTTCTCCTTGCTTCTTGGGCCGGACATTCTTGGCGGTCATGTTCATACCCTCCACTACTATCTTGCCAATCCCAGGAAAAACCTGCAGGACTTTACCCTTTTTTCCTCTATCTTTTCCAGTAATTACTTTTACAATGTCATTTTTACGAATAAACATATATTTATAGAACCTCCGGGGCTAATGATATTATTTTTTGGTATCCTTTAGCTCTTAGTTCTCTGGCTACTGGTCCAAATATACGAGTGCCACGTGGCTCTTTCGATTTAGTATCTACTATTACCCCAGCATTGTCATCAAATCTTACATAAGAACCGTCCTGTCGCCTGGTTTCTTTGCGTGAGCGAACAAGAACCATATGCAAAACCTCTCCTTTTTTTACCATGCCGTGAGGCACAGCTTCCTTGATGGTCACAGTGACGAGATCACCAATTCTGGCATATCTTTTTTTGTTACCACCTAGTACTTTAATAACCATTACCCGCTTGGCACCGGTGTTATCTGCAACTACTAATATTGATCTTGGCTGTACCATTTAAATATATTAGATTAAACTATTTAGCTGTTTTATTAATTATCACTCGCCACCTTTTATCTCTACTCAGCGGTCTAGTCTCTTCAAAATCTATAACATCCCCCTCATGAAATTCATTTTTCTCATCATGAACTTTATATTTACTGCGCGATTTATATAATTTGCCATACTTTCTGTGCTTCTTGACTGTTTCTACGACCACTACCAAAGTCTTATCCATTTTGTCACTAACCACTTTTCCGTGTAATTTTCTTCTGGCTTTAGCTAGGGTCATATACTATATCCTTTTTTCTTTAGTGCTTTTATTAAACTCTTTTACAATTTGCTTCTCTTTCAATATGGTCAAAGTTTGAGCAACCGACTTCCTTACATCGCGCAGCTCACGAACATCCTTATGCTGCTTGGCAGACACCTTAAATCTTAAATCTCGCACCTGTTCCCGTTGCTGCTTCAGTATTTTTTGTAGTTCCGCATCTGACTTTTTTCGCAGTCCCTTTATATCCATATTATTTATCCTTACTGACAAATTTAGTGCGGACCGGCAACTTATAGGCAGCTAATCGAAGCGCTTCCTTAGCAACTGACTGCTCAATACCGTCCATCTCAAACATGATGGTACCAGGCTTTATCACGGCGACGTAGTGGTCAACTGAGCCTTTGCCACCTCCCATAGGTACCTCGGATCCATGAATAGTTACTGGCTTATCAGGAAAAATTCTAATCCATATTTTGCCACCTTTATGCACAAAACGAGTCATAGCGCGTCTAGCTGATTCAATTTGCCGTGAAGTAATCCAGGCTCGATCTAAAGATTTGATGCCATAGCTGCCAAAATCTAAATTAGTCTTGGAGGTGGCGCGTCCTTTCATCCTGCCTTTGAACCACTTTCTATGTTTTACTTTTTTGGGCATTAACATTGTCTATTCTTCCTTATCTTCTTTATTATCTCTTTCAAACACCTCGCCTTTATAGATCCACACTTTTACGCCAACCATGCCATAGGTGGTGTGGGCCCCACCTCGAGCATAATCTATATCAGCACGCAAGGTATGCAGTGGGACCGAGCCCTGTGAAAATTTTTCACTCCTGGCAATCTCCGCACCATTTAACCTGCCGGCCACAATAATTTTTACGCCCTTGGCTCCTGCTTGGATAACCTGCTCAATAACCCGCTTAACCGCTCTCCGGAAAGGTATGCGCTTCTCCAGCTGCTCTATAATATTCAGAGAAACTAACTGAGCATTCAAAAACGGCTTGCTAACCTCATGAATATTTAGGGTCAATTTAGTTTTTTTATCCAAAAATTTCTTTTTGATTTCCTTCTTGAGCTCTTCTACCCCAGTTCCGCCTCGTCCAATCACTATACCTGGTTTAGAAGTATACAAATTAGCTATCAATCCTGTACCGGATCTTTCAATCTCTACATTAGCTATACTGGCATCTTTTAGCTTCTTGGCGATGTACTTTCTAATTTTTACATCCTGTTCCAAAAATACAGCATAATCCTTCGTGGCAAACCATTTAGATTTCCAACCTCTCAATATACCGATACGAAATATTAATGGATGTACTTTGTGTCCCATAATTTATCCTTCTCCTAATTTTCTAGAAAATCTTTCTTTAATTTGAGTAAACCCCCCACCAGATTTTTTGCCATGTTCTGACGCAGATTCCGAACCCGGCTGACCTTGAGATTTTGGGCTCTTGTCTTCATGTTTTATATCTTTATAGTCAACGACTGGTCGTAAATCTTTGGCTGATGATTTTTTATCTGTTGTTTTTTTAATAGCGGAAGTGGGTTTGGCTTTATCGATGATTTTTTTCTCCAATTTTTTTGGTTTACCAGATAATTTTTTCAACTCTTCCAAAATAATTATTACGTGCGAAGATCGTTTACGAATCTCCGATGCTCTTCCGAAGGCACGGGGTTTCCATCTTTTTAGGGTTGGCCCATCATTGACCGATATAGATTTTATATACAAGTTATCCTTGACTAGCTTATGATTATTTACTGCGTTAGCAATAGCCGATCGCAATAGCTTTAATACTGGCAGAGTTGCTCCTTTATTCAAAAACTGGAGTTGATATTCCGCTTTTTCAACTGGCATTCCCCTGACTACGTCAATAACTAAACGTACTTTACGTGGAGCAATCTTCAGATATCTCAATTTTGCATTTACTTCCATATATTATTATTTATTTTCTTCCGTACTCTTAGATTTATCATCAACTTTCTCAGTAGCTGCAGCAGTTTGTTTGCGTTTAACATCAGCAGCCGCTGCTGCTTCCTCACGCTGCATTCTTCCGCCATGGCTGACGAATTTTTTTGTTGGAGAAAATTCACCTAAACGATGTCCTACCATGTCTTCTGTTACAAATACTTCTATGTGGTCCTTCCCATTATGTACGCCAAAAGTAAAGCCAACCATTTCTGGTGTTATTGTAGAAGCTCGCGCCCAAGTCTTTACCGCAGTCTGGTCTCCAGCCTTTTTTCCCTCTAGCTTCTTCATTAACTTCTCGTCCACGTATGGGCCTTTTTTTAGTGATCGTGCCATAGTTACTTGCGTTTCTTTTTCTTTCTACGCTGTAGTATTAATTGATTTGTCCATTTCTTTTTGTTTCTGGTCTTTACTCCCAATGCGTGCTTTCCCCATGGTGT
>JADFTK010000048.1 GCA_022560375.1 Patescibacteria group bacterium | reverse complement strand
CATATTACCGTGATGACGGTTTTCATTTTTGGCATCGTTTCTTTTGGATCATTCCTGCTCCATAATGTAGCCAATGCCCTTAGCGCTCCGGTACTATCGGTTCTAAAAACTGTAAATGAAGCACTAGTGAATCCCTCTGGTACTCTTTCTTACACTGTGGTAGTGAACAATTCAGGCACTGGAGAAGCAAAAAATGTAATGCTTGTTGACACACTGCCAGCAGGCTTAACATTTGCTAATGAAGATGGATCTAATTCTGGCGATACAACCAAAGAATGGTCGCTGGGTAATTTAGCTGCCGGACAAGACACTTCTGTTAAATACATGGTCCTAGTAGACAGCAACGCTGGTGTTGGCACCTATGCCAACACGGTGATAGCTACATCCTACGAAGATAATAATGAAACGGTGATAGCTACATCAGAGCCAGCCACCGCTTCAACTGAGGTCAGAATCCCAGTAGTCCTCGGCGAAGAGACTCCTTCACTAATCATTGAGAAGTCAGTAATGGAATCATTCGTCAATCCTGGCGGCACAGTTTCCTACGCCATCAATATTTCTAATTACAGCTCGGCCATTGCTTTTGATGCCGTGCTAGATGACGCACTGCCCGCTGGCTTCACTTACGTAGATAATGGCAAAACAACTATGAGCTGGGATCTGGGCGATGTCACACCTGGCGAGACAGTAACCATCAACTACACAGTCAATGTCGGCATTGATGTTATTGCTGGTGACTACGTTAATGTAGCCACTACCTCGGCTGATGATGTCGACGCTATTTCTGATGATGCCTCAATAGAAGTTCGTGCCGTAGAAGTACTTGGTGCCGAAGATGAAGATGAACTGCCAGTAACTGGTGGTGGTATCGCACTACTGCTTATCACTGGGGCTTTGGGTCTAGTAGCAGTTGGTGGCCGATACATCAGGAAGAGATAATCTTCACTCTATAGAATTTGCCAAAGCCCCCCGATCGAATCGGGGGGCTTTTTTGGTTATTATCAACCCTGTCACTCTGAACGTAGTGAAGAGTCCCCTAGCCGAAGGCTAGGAGATTCTTCAGTCGCAATGCTCCCTCAGAATGACAATTTAAATAAAAATACCCTAATAAGATGCTGAAACAAGTTCAGCATGAGGAGAAAGTGAGAGTACTCTTCATCACAAAAAATCCTCACCCTGAATTTATTTCAGGGTCTCTTAGTCAATACTCACTAAAGTCTTGTCATCCCGACCCTGAGCGAAGTCGAAGGGGAGGGATCTCTGTATATGGCACAATAGGTATAAACAGAGACTCTTCGTTTCACTCAGAGTGACAAGGTTTTTAATACCATTCTTGACTAAGATCCTTCCAGGTCGGATTTATATTGCGTACTAAAGCTTCTTTCCATTCACGTCTCCAGTTTTTTAATTGTTTCTCTCTAGCGATGGCATCATTTATGTATTGATATTCCTCGTAGTATATAAGAGCATTAATATTATATCTGAAAGTGAATCCTGGATTGAGTTTCTTTTTATGTTCTGATATTCTCTTTTGTAAATTAGAAGTAACACCAATATATAATACATTCTTTCTTTTATTCGTCATGATATATACATAGTATTGTTTCATACAAAATTTACCCCGTCCCCATTCAACGGGGCGGGGAATCCCCATTGGTTACTGGGGAAGGCAATACTTGTATTGTATTATATATAACTATATTGTAAAACCCCTTGACAAACCCAGCCTAAAGTGATATCGTTTAGTGTCAAAAAACATAATCTGGTATACTTATCTATAAGATATGTCCGAGGAAAAAAATAAACTTCATCACCGGGTAATACATCATGCTAAACGCATGCCTCATCATGCTAAGCATTTTTTGATACCTCATCACGGTAACAGCCACAAACCCCATGCTCTGCGGCCTCTAGCCTTGAAGATATATGCCTTTAGTATTATTGGCATAAAGGTTTTTGTTACTACTTTTCTTTTTATTGCTTACCCCTCCATAGGACATTTCGCGGAAATATCCCAAGTTGAAATACTAAATCAAGCCAACGCCTCACGAGCTGAGGTAGGAGTGGCTCCATTAACTTTGAATAATACGCTCAATCAGGCAGCTGCCCAAAAAGCTCAGCACATGATAGATAATGATTACTTCGCCCACACAGCTCCAGATGGCACCAAGCCTTGGTACTTCATCAAACAATCTGGCTACGCCTATATAGCCGCCGGTGAAAATTTAGCTATGGATTTTACCGCCGCATCCTCAGTCCACACTGCCTTTATGAACAGCCCCAGCCATAAGAAAAATATACTGAAAGACACCTACACTGAGTTAGGCGTGGCTGTATTGGACGGCGAACTGCAAGGCAGCCAGACAACCGTCTTGGTAGTATTTTTCGGCACCCCCACTGAAACAGCAGCAGTTGCTCCAGAGCCTACACCTACACCTGAACCAACTCCGATTCCAGAGCCTACACCTACACCTGAACCAACCCCAGTTCCAACTCCAGAACCGACTCCAGTACCTGAGCCAGAACCTGGACCCCTAGTCTACCGGGCTGAATTAACCGACCAAAGCGCAGAAGAGCTTGGCATCAAAACTTTGGAGACCATAAGTTTCTGGGTCGATTTCAAAAATATTGGCGACACTACTTGGACCAGAGACGGCCAATACTTTGTAGCCTTGAATGTGAATAATCCCACAGACAGAACCAGTGACTTCGAGGATGATGCCTGGGTAGAGTACTACCGACCGGCTTTATTAACCCAAGCCAGTGTTCAGCCCAATGCCATTGGACGGTTTGAATTTACCTTGAAAGCTCCTAGCGAAGCTGGCGTTTATGAAGAATCATTTGGCTTGGTGGCTGAAGAGCTCGCTTGGCTAGAAGGCGGATCAATCGAGCTGCCCATAGTAGTCGTGGCTCCTCCGGAAAGATCAACTGAATTTGAAGTTGAGGTCATTGAGGTACCACTAGGCACTACCCCGACTGAACCAGGTAATACCAGCGGCGGTATTAATGAACAGCCTTTAGCATCTGATCAAAGGCAACAGCCCATAGTAAAATCCTCTACTATTAACATTGATGATGGAAACTTCACGAGCGCTATGCTGTCTTTCTCACGACAATTCTATGGTATCCTGCTCATCTTCGTAGTGATTGCCTTACTGGTTAATATCGTAGTTGAAATAAGGGTTCAGCATCCTCATGTTATAGCCCAGACCACTCTGGTATTGGCTATTACCGCCTCAGCCTTACTGCTAAACACCCACTTCCTGGAGCAAGTACCTAGGGTCTTGCGCATTATTTAAAACCATTAGACTTATCCACACCCCCTTAACTCAAGGGGGTGTTTTTGACACATATCAAAGCAATGAAAAGCCCTTGACCTACGTCATATTATCTAATAAGATATAGTAATTACTAATTTTTTAACACTTAATATATGTACCGTCCTCTACCTCGGAGGGATAAGACGCATGGCTGGCTGATAGTAGCTGCCGTATTTTTTTTATTAGTAGTACCTTTTAGCGGGTCAGCTCAATTAACCAACCAGGCACCCCAATTTACCTCTATCCCTGATACCACCGTAACGGCTGGGCAAACCTACCAATACCAGGTGACATCGAGTGACGCCGACGGGGACAGCGTAATTTACGATCTATCTGTGTCACCGTCAGGCCTGGAGTTAAGTAACGGGCTAATTACTTGGCAACCTACTAAGGCAGGAACTTATAACGTCATTGTCGAGGCTGACGATCAGAATAATGGATTCGACTCACAGGCCTGGCAAATTAGTGTTGCTCCGGGCACGCCAACAGTTATCGACATTCTTCCTAACGAACGTCCCACCGTAATCACCGAAGGGAATAATAAATTTTTCCTCGCTACAGCTGCTGACGAGTTTGGCAATACTATCAGTTCACCTGATATTATCTGGAGTACTGATCCATTAATCGGGACCATTGATCAAGTTGGCGTCTTTACTGCGGTCAAAGGTGGCATCGGATTCGTGGCAGCCACTATCGGCGAAGCTACGAAATCAGTTGGTATCATAGTTCAAGCTATTCCACCTATTACTACCACCGACCAAGACACTGCAGACACTACAGATGAGGACACTAGTGTAGATTCGGACACAACCACAGACGAAGAAGCTGCAGTAGTCAGTGCTGATACCACCGAGAACGATTCTGAAGATAAAGTAGTGATCGACACAGCCACTCTGGACAATATAGAATCAGACAGCTCCACTGCCATGGCCAATGAAACGGGAGATGAGTCAGAGCCTTGCACTAACCCTAATCACGGGATCATCATACTGATGATATTTGGTTACGGTCTTATCGTATTAGGCTACTTCTGGTATGAAAAAAAGAATCCTTCTCCTGGATGGTGGATATTCCCTTTCCTGCTAACTATTATTGCCCTGATGATCTATTACAAAAATTTCTGCCCTAGCACCTATCTCTGGTGGCCCTGGCTTATAGTCGGCATCGGTACAGCCATCACTATATACTACAAAGGACGAAAGAAAGCGGAGATGCCCTCCTCTGACGATTCTCAGTCACATCTTCCTTTCTAGCTAAACAAAAAAAACCACCCGCCATAAAGCGCCGGGTGGTTTTTGGAATATGCTAATTAACCAGCCAGTAGATAGGCCATAATAATAAAGCCTACCACAATCCTATAATAGGCAAATGAATTTAAGGTATGATTCTCCACAAATTTCATCAAAAATTTCACTGCCATATAGCCTACTATGGCCGCTGACACAAAGCCGACCAGCATCATCGCCCACTCATCGCCAGCCAGTCCCACGGCCGAGACATCGTACATTTTCTTGAGGCCCGCACCGAAGACAACTGGTATGGATAATAAAAAAGAGAACCTTGCAGCTGACTTGCGAGTCAGACCCAGAGCCATGCCAGACAAAATTGTAATGCCAGATCTCGACACGCCTGGTACTAGGGACAAAGCCTGGGCCACGCCAATGACTATAGGCGCTGACCAGCCTAGCTCCTCAATACTTTTTATTTTGGAAAATATTTTTTCGGCTACGATAAAAAGGATTCCCACTGTTATCAGCATTATGGATACTACCCATAAATTTCTAAAAGTAGCTACGATTATATCCTCCAGGAAAAAACCAACCACCGCCGCTGGTACCGTGCCGATTACTATGAACCAGGCTATTCTTTGATCCGGATCATGACTGACATCAAAATTGGCAAGACTTTTGAGCCATGCTACAATATATTTGGTCAGGTCACTCCAAAAGAAAATCACCAGCGCCAGTAATGTGCCAAGGTGCAAGGCCACATCAAAACTAAGATTACTGACAAATTCAAAATTAAAAATTTCATGGGCTATCAACAAATGGCCAGAACTGGATATCGGCCAAAACTCAGTTAGTCCTTGGATAATTCCTAATATTGCTGAATATAAAAATTCCATTTTATGAATTTTGCTCTAGAAATAATAATCGCCCCTATCCTGACCATGATCGCCGTGCAGACTATCAAACTAGCTACGGACGGAATTAAAGGCAATTTAAATTTTAAAAATATTTTAACAACCTACGGTGGTATGCCGTCAAGTCACTCCGCTTTTGTGGCTGCTTTGACTACCATGGTAGCATATAAAGAAGGTATTGATACAGTTGCTTTCTCTATTTCTGTAGTATTCTCATTACTGGTCATTACCGACGCCATGCAGCTCCGCAAACATATAGACCAACACCGTCAACAGAACGAGATTGGGGATCGACGAAAACGTGGAGTAAAGCCATATGACGATATGATCCACCCACCCACCGAAGAAAGCTGCGGATGCACCCAGAATACTCCCGAAGATGACTGAAAACAGAGAAGTCACCAGTCCGATCAGGATGGCGACTTTGATGGAATATACGGCACGCACCATAATGGATCGTCCCTGTCGATCCGTTCCCAGGCATCGTCGGAACTGGTA
>JADFTK010000013.1 GCA_022560375.1 Patescibacteria group bacterium | reverse complement strand
TCAAAATCAGTTAAAAGCACTTGCCATTTGTGTTTTTTATCTATTTTGATAAATGTATTCCACCTATTCAGCTTTTTTCCACTTGCCATTTCCTTCAACTTAATCATGTTCGATTTTGCTTCCGCAATTATTTTTTCATGGAGCGCAATGTTAAAAAGATCTAACTCAGTAAAAAGATTCGGCAGATCTTCTAACAATTTAGCTTCAGCAAACGAATAATATATTTCATTAACGATATTGATATGTTCGCTCGCGAGACACACCGGATAGGGGCGAGAATCCTGATTGATGGCGCCCAGTTGGTGCCGCATCGCCCGGTAGACATGAACACAAACAATCCGGAGAGTTTCATAGACTTTCTCGTTTTTTCCGCCCATAAGATGTACGCCCCGTTCGGAGTAGGCGTAATTATTGGCGACAAAAAGGTTTTTCAAGAGGGAGAGCCGACAGAAGTCGGCGGAGGCGTCGTTGATATCGTCAATCTTGAGGAAGCCTACTGGGCGGACTTACCCGAAAAAGAGGAAGCGGGTACACCAGATATCATCGGTGTTGTCGCTCTTGGACGCGCGATCCAGCTAATAAAATCGATTGGATGGGACAAAATAATCGCTCATGAGTCTCAGTTGACTTCATATGCCCTTACCGAATTACAAAAGATACCCGAAATCACCCTATTCGGCGATACCGATCCGAATAACACCCCAAGCCGACTTGGTGTCATATCCTTTGCCGTCAAAGACGTTCCGCACGCTCTTTGCTCCGCCATCCTCAGTTACGAAGGTGGCATTGGTGTTCGTTCCGGATGTTTCTGCGCCCATGTCTATGTTAAGACGTTGCTGCAGGTACCACCAGAAGCGGAGAAAGCGCTTGAGCGGGAAATCCTCAACCGTGACCGCAAGGTGCGCAAGTATCTCAATTCGGGCCAAATCGAAGCCTGTTTCGATATCAAGTATTACACGCGACATACAGATATGATTTATAAACGGGTAGGGCTCAAATAGCGGAGCAATTTATGGAAAAAAAAGATAAGATTTATGAAGGGAAAGCCAAAATTGCTAAATTAGAAGTTGACGAGAGTCCCAATACCGCACAAAAATATGGTATTATGAGTATTCCTACCATAGTTCTGTTTAAAGACGGTGAGTCGGTTTGGCAGGGTGTAGGTGTCCAGCAAAAGCAAACTATAGAAGCAGAACTGAATAAGGTAGCATCTTAATCATTCAAAATAAAAAATTAAAATGTCCGCGCAGTATAAAGTTGTAATACTAGGAACTGGTCCAGCTGGATTAACAGCGGCCATATATTTAGCTAGGGCTTCGGTCGTGCCTATAGTATTCTCCGGCCCTCAGCCAGGCGGCCAACTGAGTACTACCACCGAGGTAGGTAACTACCCGGGTTTTGTGGAAGATATTCAGGGCCCAGAATTAATGGACAGGATGCGTAAACAAGCAGAGAGATACGGAACTAAATTTATTGAGGAGGAAATTACCTCAGTAGATTTTTCGAAAAAACCTTTTAGCCTAAAAACGTCCACTCAAACTGTTACGGCTGACAGCGTCATAATCGCCACGGGTGCCAGCGCCAAATGGCTAGGCTTAGACAGCGAGCAGAAACTGCGAGGTAAAGGAGTATCTGCTTGTGCTACTTGTGATGGATTTTTTTTCAAAGATAAAGATGTGGTAGTGGTAGGTGGTGGAGATACTGCTATGGAGGAAGCAACTTTTTTAACGAAATTTGCCAAGAAGGTTACTATAATTGCCCGAGGCTCAGAAGGAAATCTCAAGGCTAGCAAGTTTATGGAAGAGCGCGCGATTAAAGATTCTAAGATATCATTTATATATAGTAGCGAGGTCATTGAAGTCATAGGTGATAATAAAGTAGATAGCGTTAAGATTAAAAATAATGAAAATGGTAAAGAGAAGGTTATAAAAATTGATGGATTATTTATTGCCATCGGCCATAAGCCCAATACGGATTTTTTAGGAGATCAGCTAGAGCTTGATAAGGGCTATATAAAAGTAAAAGATAATACTAAAACTTCTGTGCCGGGGATATTTACCGGAGGAGATGTCCATGACTGGCGTTATCGTCAAGCAGTTACGGCCGCGGGATTTGGCTGCATGGCAGCACTCGATGTAGAAAGGTATTTAGAAGGCATTTTTTAGTCATTGCAAGAAAAAAAATTTATTCGTCACCATCGGCAAATTTTTATTAATATAGTTGCTTATGGATTTTCGCATATCAACCCGTGGTAGCCATACTCCATCTTCTCCAATTCGTAAACTACATTCATTAGCAGAAAGTGCCCGCAGTCGGGGTAGGATAGTTTACCAATTAAATATAGGGCAGCCCGATCTTCCTACTCCGCCAGTTTTTTTTAATCAAGTGAAGCGTTTTTCTGAGGCGGTTATTGCTTATGCGCCATCAGCTGGGTACCCTGAGGTGTTAGAAGCTTGGGTTCAGTATTTCCGTAATTATAAAATATCATTTAAGCCATCTGAAATCATTATTACCTCCGGAGCTAGTGAAGCATTGTTATTCACCTTGATGGCAGTTGCTGATCCCGGTGATGAAGTAATTATTTTTGAGCCAGCCTACCATAGCTATATTTCCTTGAATCATATGACTGGAGTTACTACCAGGCCAGTAACCCTCAGTGCCACTGATGGATTTCAACTGCCCAAAATTGAAAAAATAAATAAAGTTGTTAACAAAAAAACTAAAGCTATTATAATCTGCAATCCATCGAATCCGACTGGTACGGTCTATGGTAGACGAGAATTGCAGATGATAGTTGAAGTGGCCAGTAAGAATAATTTAATTATTATTGCTGATGAAGTATATAGGGAATTTTTATTCGATGGGCAGAAGCATATAAGTATGATGAGTTTCCCTCAGGTCCGCAATAGAGTTGTCTTAATTGATAGTGTCTCTAAGAGGTTCAACCTATGCGGTGCCCGGGTCGGATGCGTAGCCAGCAAGAATAAGGAAATTATAGCCACTATTTTAAAATTTGCACAAAGCAGATTATCAGCACCAACTTTAGAACAGCTTGGCGTAATACCGTTATTAAAAAATCCCCAAAGATATACCAGTAAATTAGTCGATGAGTACGATAGGCGACGCTCAGCAGTTATTAAATCATTGAGTTCAATAAAGGGTGTCGGGTGGTACCGTCCGGCTGGAGCGTTTTATATCATGGCGACTTTACCAGTAGATGACATTGAACATTTCAGCCGGTGGCTCCTGGAGTCATTTCATTATAAAAATGAAACTATAATGCTGGCTCCGGGAAGCGGATTTTATATAACGCCGGGTCTAGGCAAGCGACAGGCCAGGATTGCTTTTGTCCTTAATAGCCAAAAGCTACGGAAAGCTATGGAGGTTCTAAAGCAAGCTCTCAGATCATACCCCAAAAAAATTACTAAAAAATAGGTCCTATGAAAAATAAAGCAAACCCTTTTGTAAATGTTTTAAAGAAATTAAAGGAAACAACCGATCAGCTTGATTTGGGGGAACAGTTTTACTCAAAGATGAGCAAGCCAAATGTAGTTCTGGAGCAGCCATTAACTATTAAACTTGATAATGGTAAAGAAAAAACTTATCAAGCCTATCGCGTACAGTATAATAATGATCGCGGTCCGTATAAGGGCGGTATCAGATTTCATCCCGAAGCCAACCTCGATGAGGTGAAAACCCTAGCTTTTTTAATGGTTCTGAAATGTGCAGTAGTAGGTATCCCTATGGGCGGCGGGAAAGGCGGCATACAAGTAAATCCGAAGAATTTATCTGAAGGCGAATTGGAAAGATTATCCCGTGCCTGGGTTAGGGCTTTTTATAAAGACATCGGGCCACAGAAAGATATTCCCGCACCGGACGTTTATACTAATCCGAAAATAATGTCCTGGATGGTTGATGAATACTCCAAGTTAGTCGGACAGGATTCTCCGGCGTCCTTCACGGGTAAACCGATAGCCAATGGTGGTTCAGCTGGTCGTGAAACAGCTACAGCCCAAGGTGGTTACTATGTACTATCCGAGTTAGCAAAAAAATTGAATATGAAGCCGGAACAGACTCGAGTGGCAGTTCAGGGTTTTGGTAATGTCGGATACCATACCGCTAGAATATTACATGAGCAAGGTTATAAAATAGTAGCCTTGTCAGATTCGCGCGGTGGCATTGTGATCAATGGCGACGGAGTAAATCCTGAGCACGTCATGAGAGTAAAAAAAGCCAAAGGTGTTTTAGTTGGCGCTTACTGCCACGGCACCGTTTGTGATTTAATAGATCATGACAAAATTTCTAATGAGGAATTGTTAGAATTAGATGTAGATATTTTAGTGCCAGCCGCTCTGGAAAACCAAATTACTGATGCTAATGCGGATAATATAAAAGCCAAGGTAATATTAGAAATGGCCAATGGACCCATAACTCCTGAAGCTGATGCTATATTATTTAAAAAGAATATTCAAGTATTACCAGACATTTTAGCTAACGCCGGTGGGGTAGTAGTCAGTTATTTTGAATGGCTACAAAATTTAGATGAGAATCAATGGACTGAAAAGGAAGTTTTTGATAAATTGCAAAAAACTATGCAGCAGTCTTTTAGTGATGTTTGGGCTATGGCCAGGAAGAAAAAAGTAGACCTGCGATCAGCCGCTTATTTATTAGGTGTTGATCGAATTGCTAAAGCCAAATAAATTTTAGTCTAGTATTAGGTTGGTAGTATAGGAATTTAAACCCCGCCCTTTACCAGGGGCGGGGTTGTGGATTGTTTGATTTTAAAAGTATGCTATAATCCGTATCATGTCCGACCATTATTTTTAATTTTTTTAATCGTATGGATAGTAATACAATAAACCAATTTAAAGAAAAATTACTCAAGCAAAAGCAACAAATCACTAAGCAGCTAGAGGGTATTACTCATGAGAGTAAGTTTGATAAAGATAAAATTCAGGCAAAATGGGAGGAACGCGGGGATAAAGAGGAGGATAATGCGGTTGAAGTGGCAGAATATCAGGACAATATATCCCTCGAGCGTAATCTAGAAATAAATCTCGAAAAAATAGATTCAGCCCTGGGCAAGATCGAGGATGGAACCTATGGCGTTTGTGATTCTTGTGGTAACAAAATTGATGATGCACGGCTCATAGCTTATCCCGAGGCTACTTTATGTATGACCTGCAAGTCCAAAAAAAGATTTTAGTGCCTCTCTCAAAAAAAACTTTTATATGGCTGAATATTGTCGTCATGCTACTGTTTGGCCTAGATAGGATTAGTCGATGGTTAGCTCTCTATACCCTTCCAGACGAGGGTATTTTTATTTGGCCTGGGGTGACAGGATTTATATTAGAGCAGAACCAGGGTATATTATTTAGCTTTAACTTATCTAAACCTTGGCTCAGCGTATTAACCGCCATAATAATTTTATTGTTGGTGAAATTTTATGTTGGGGCTTATAAGAGGAAGGAATTTGTTGCCGTGGCCGCCTTAAGTTTATTGATTACCGGCACCATATCCAATTTTTTGGATCGCATTCAATATGGCCATGTAGTGGATATGATTGTCTTAACGACCTGGCCAATTTTTAATTTAGCTGACATTATGATTTTGGCTGGGATTGGATGGTTGATAGGCACGGTTTTGACTCATAAAAAAGTTTGACTATAAAAAATATGTTTGATAAGGTGTAGCAATTGTTCTTTTCATTTTAAATGTTAGGAGGATATGTTTTGGATACACGCTCTGTACGCGAATATAGCCCAACGAAGTTCCACTTGTTTTTTGCCTGGTTACTGAGATGGCCAGTTAGGCTCTTAGTTTTTCTGAAGATTGACCCAAACTGGATTACGGCATTAAGTGTTGGGTGTGCAATTTATGCTGCCTATGCGATCTTTCATGGTTGGTGGTGGTATGCAATTCTTGGCATACTTCTAGACGGTTTCTGTGATATGTCTGATGGTGAAGTTGCTAGACGCATGCCAAATCGACGTACTGCTCTCAAGCAGTGGGGTGAGCTTCTTGATCCCGTTACAGATCGAATTAAGGACGCGTTTCTGTTTATCGGAATTATCGGGTACTCTCTGCCCCCGAAGTATAACGGATGGTTTTGTCTATTGCTGGCGTTCAGTATGTCGTCACATACAATATCGTCTTATATTCGGACCAAGGTTGAAAGTATGCAGGCAAGGCTTCAGGCAGATAAGCCTCTGACAAGAGCTACCTTCCATGTCACAGTAATCGCGGTATGTCTGTGTCAGGCATTATCGTGGCCATCATCTGAGCAATCATTTTTTTTATGGAGTACTGTCGTACTGGTTTGTGCTCCGACAATTTACATGTTTATGCGTCGGCTGCAGATGTCGTACCATGTATTTAACAATCAGTAGTGATCTTTAAAAGGTTTTGAGCTCTGCTAGTATTTTATATTAGCAAAGCTCATTTATTTGTGTTTTATTAGTTTTTTTGCTACGATAATTTAACGTTCATTTTACAAAAGGAGGATATCGTGATAGCCAATATCATTTATACGGTAATCTTCCTTATCATGATTACCGTAAGCGTAGTTTCTGCTTGTGATCCACCCATTTATCTGCTGTTTCATGAAGATGCGGCGAATCAATTTGATTCTCTAAATGTTCAGCCGACCGATTCGAATTTATTCGATCGAGTAATCTTGTCTCATAATCTCGCCTTTAATGACGATAGCAAACAGCGTGAGACTAGCGAGGAGCTGCTTAAGTACTTCGTAAAAGATAGTGGTTGGACTTATCAGGCAGTTGCCTATTCTGGCGCTCTTAAAATGCTTAAGGAGCGAGATCGTGGTCCTTTTGGAACTGTGAGCCGTAAACTTATTACCGGGTTTGGATTATTTGGTAGCGGCCCTAAGAAGGAGGCAAAAAAAGGATTTTACCTGATCCGGGAGTCTATTCAGCAAGACAGTTCAAATATTCAATTGCGCATTCTTGGACTGAGCGCTGCAGTCGAAGTAGCAGAGCACATCCATGAGTTGCTTCCTTATGCCTACCGTGATTTGAAATGGCTAGGCAGTCGATTGGATCAGCTTGATTCATCCGAGGTGTTCTTTTACCGGCTATCGTGGGCTAAATATGCCTACAAATACGCATTGATACACCGACAGCCTTCGGAAGCGATTAAGGGGCTGAATTGGGTAAGCCATGCTGAAAAGTACGCCTGTAGGCCAGTGTATCAACAGGAGGTGGATCTCTGGAGATCCAAAATCAACAATCTTATTAATGAGATAAAGGCGGAGTCTGAATAATAGCTCCGTCTTTTTTTAATTTTCTAAAGACGCTATAATTAACAATTATGAGAATCAATAAATTTTTAGCCTCAGGTGGCGTATCTTCACGCCGTTATGCTGATATATTAATTAAGTCAGGCCAGGTTCAAGTAAATGGACAGGTCATAACTAAGCTTGGTATTGATGTCGACGTTCAGAAGGATATCGTGACCGTAAATGGCAAGCCATGTGTTTTAGATAATAATTTTATTTATATCGCACTTAATAAACCGACGGGGTATGTATGTACCCATGCTCAGTTTAGAGGGGAAAAGTCAATTTTTAAATTACTTCCCCGGGATTATCAAAAGCTTAAAATTGCTGGCCGTTTGGACAAAGAATCAGAAGGACTATTAATATTGTCCAACGATGGCAATTTTATTTATCAGTTAACTCATCCAAAATTCAAGCATGCCAAAGAATACGAGGTAACGCTTGATCGTAGTTTATCACGAGACGAAATTACTAAATTAAAATTTGGAGTAAGGTTGGCCGAGGGCAGCGCCAAGGCTGATAAGTTAAAATACCTCGGCGGCAATAAATACTCTTTGGTTATTCACCAAGGTTGGAAAAGACAGATAAGGAGAATGTTTGAAATGGTAGGTAAAAAAATTTATAAATTAAAAAGGGTTAGGATAGAAAAACTATTATTAGTAAATTTGGCGATTGGAAAATATCGTAAGGTGGCTCATACTGATATAGCTGATATAGTATAAAAAAAACCGCTTCGACATTCTTGGTGAGGGAGAATATAGATGCGGTTTTTGTGTACCATTAGTGTTGGTCATTGGCCTGACTTTGAGGATGAATTGCTGGCAGTTCATTCCTTGTCTTTTTTTTGTGTGCTTTATGGCACGATTTACACCTTTTAGGAATTTCGGCATGGCCTATTTTTTGCCAGTAATTTTGGCCATCGTAATCGATGGCGAATTCCTCGTGGCAATCTTGGCACTGAGGAATAATAAGGTTATAAAATTTGCACCAGATGATATGGCCGTCCGTATCATGCAGTTCGGTATCATCGGGCGAATACGTCCTGTGGCCACGTTTCCGTGCGGCTTCTTTTAGTGCAGTAGGATCGCTTCCTGTATCTTGCTTGTCCGTGCAACTCATGATGCCCCTCCTTGTTTTGTTAGTAGGTACTTGTAGGTAGTTTTTTTTGAAAGGTACGTAGTAGTAAGAACAGATTCATCTCACACCTAAAGTATTAATAAGTCAAGCCAGGCGCAAGACCTGTCGTAGGTTGTCCTTAAGGGTTGAGTGGTTCCCAGGAAACATTAATAACAGAATAATATTTGACAAAAGAGACTAGTTGGTGTAGGGTTATTTTTGCGAGAAGAATTTAAAAAGCTTTCCCCAATTTGAGTGGAAAGTTTTTTGTTTGTGAATTAAGTTTAAATAATTTTATGTCAGCTAAAGTCCTATCAGCAGCTGTTATCGGCCTAGATGCCAGGATTGTCGAGGTGGAAGCGGATATTTCCCGCGGGTTGCCTAAGGTTTTTATAGTAGGATTGCCTGATACTTCTGTTCAAGAGGCCAAGGAAAGAGTCCGCTCGGGGATTAGAAATAGTAATATAAAATTTCCTCCGGGCGTAATAACGGTTAATTTGGCCCCGGCCCATATTAAAAAAGAGGGGCCTAGCTATGACCTGCCTATTGCTATTGCCATCTTAAAGGCCAGTGGAATTATTAAGAGTAAGAGTGAAGTTGATAGATTGTTTATCGGTGAGCTGTCATTGGATGGAACATTGCGTCCGGTCAAAGGCGTGTTACCTATTGCGCTATTAGCTAATCAGATAAAAGGCTCTGAATTATATTTACCAATGAAAAATGCCGGGGAGGCAGGATTAGTACGAGGTTTAGCAATCTATCCTGTAGCCAGCCTAGAGGATTTAATTCATCATTTATCTGGCGAGAAGAAGATAAAGATATTTAAAAGTAGGGCTCAGCGAATTGATCATAAATTGAACAGCAAATATGATATGTCCATAATTCGTGGTCAAGAACAGGCTAAGCGAGCCTTGGAAGTAGCAGCAGCCGGAGGGCATAACGTCCTAATGACCGGACCACCTGGATCAGGGAAAACCTTATTAGCGCGTACTATGCCAACAATTTTACCAGCTATGACATTTTTGGAATCACTTGAGGCAACTAAAATTTATTCAGTATTAGGATTATTGCCTGGCGACACCGCCATGATCAGGGAACGACCATTTCGTTCTCCCCATCATACGTCTTCAGCTGTGGCTCTGGTGGGTGGTGGTAGTCATCCCAAACCAGGTGAAATATCATTAGCCCACCGAGGTATTTTATTTCTTGACGAATTTTCAGAATTTTCCCGCCAGGTCCTAGAAAGTTTACGTCAGCCCCTGGAGGATGGCGTAGTAAGTATCTCGCGAGCCTCTGGTTCGGCGATTTTTCCAGCACGATTTACATTGATAGCTGCTCAGAACCCCTGCCCCTGTGGATTTTGTGATGATCCGGACCGAGTTTGTACTTGCACACCCCAGCAGATAATAAAATATCAAAAGAAAATCTCGGGACCTTTGCTTGATAGAATAGATATTCATTTGAACGTGCCAAGGTTAAGATATGAAAAAATATCATCAACATCAGTCAGTGAATCATCTTTTTCCATCCGTGCCCGAATTGAGAAAGCCAGACAGGTCCAAACCAAGAGATTTAAAAAAACTAATATTACTGTAAATTCTGAAATGACCATACGTGATCTAGAAGTTTATTGTCAGCTCGATGAGCAAGCTAGCTTACTCATCGAGAATGCTGTGAATCAATATCATCTGTCTGTCAGATCATATCATCGCATACTCAAAGTTGGCAGGACTATTGCTGATTTTTCAAATTCCAAGAGTATATTGACCGAGCATATTGCCGAATCTCTGCAATATCGTCCATCTGGCATTTGACAAGTAAGGGGTTACGGGAGTATCGTTTCTAAATAAAGAAAAAATATTACTATTTGGTCTTTAAAATAAAGGAGGGGATATGTATGTCCTTTTGTCATTAGCCGTAGCGGTAGCAGTTGCGGTGGCTGATTTTCTGCTATTGACCAATTTTAAGGCTTTAGTATTGATGGTCGGTGGTACCTTGTTCGCCTTTTTGATCCATTACGGAGTAAGCAAGGCGGCAATCTATGATACAGCCCCAAAACACTTGAAGAGATTGATGAGGCAGCGGGTATGGTATGAGGCAGCCTTAGAATTTGTCAAGTACGAATTAATAATCGTGATCGTATTAATCGCGGGAATCCTTTTCCTTTGGTATGTGCCTAGGGATTATTCGATGAACATGGCTGGCGTTGCAGGTTCGATTGTCGTACTGATGCTATCTTCCTTTGCCGCTCATCTTTGTGGGACACTGCGGGGCATGCAAGTAGTGTTGTCCGGAAAGGCATGACGTTTTGCATCTATCTAAAAAAGGCTTAGTTGATTATACTGAGCCTTTTTTTACTTGATTTTTTCACTAAAATATGCTACAATATAAAATATACTGTTAATTGATTGAACGGTAAATGGTAAATATAAAAGATAAAAATAAAAAAAAATCAGAATCAAAGAGCATGCCTGATAGTGAATTTGTGAGGGGGCAAAAGGATAGCCTAAGGCTGCAAAAAGATATCTCACAGCTCGGAGCGAAAGAGAAACTAAACCGATTGAAGTGGTCGGTAGCAGTTCGATATATAATGATTTCGGCTGTGGCCATAATAACCCTGGTTGGCCACGAGGTGGGTTTTCAGTTTGATTTGATTGGAGTGCTCATCGCCTCCACCATTGCGTTCATTTTTAATTTAACCTCAAATCTAGTTTATCAAAGCATATACTATCCAAGGTTTTGGCCCTACATTGGTATTTTCTTGGACATGATAGTCATCACCTTGATAGTGCACGCTACTGGAGGTATAGAAAGTATTTTCTTGCCTCTCTATTTACTGCAACTAGTCGGTACCAACGTACATTTTAGTAAAATAGCAGCTCCTCTTAATTTAGTATTCGGTGGTGGACTATTTGTTACTTTGGTTATTCTAGAATATACTGGCGGTATACCTCACGTTGCTACGGGGGTAATCCGAGAGCAACTTTATTTAAACGAAATTTATTTTTTCGGGGTGGCCTTTACCATGATCACGCTTATGGGTATTAGCACTTACCGTAGTGGATACGTGGTGCGGAGTTTGCAGACAGTCGAAGGAGAACTTTTAAAGGCGAATCAAGAACTGATTCGATTAAATAAAATATACTCAAAGATAAACCGTCGTCTTAAAGAAATTGATCAAATGAAAACAGAGTTTATCTCAGTGGCGTCACACCAGATGCGTACTCCGCTGTCAGGTGTGAAGTGGGTGCTCAGGATGATACTTGATGGTGATTTGGGTGATTTGAATTCGCAGCAGCGTGAAATGTTGAATAAAGGCTATCAAACTAATGAGCGTATGATAGCTTTAATTAATGATTTATTGAATGTTTCCCGTATTGAAGAAGGGCGTTTTCAATATCGATTTGTTAGGGCATCACTTGAGGACGTAGTGGATAGGGCAGTTAGAGATTTGAGAGTTGCGACCGCCAAGAAGAAAGTCAAGCTTGAATATAATGAGCCGGATCAGGGACTGCCAAAAGTTAGCATGGATGTAGATAAAATTTCTTTGGCCATCCAGAATTTAGTTGATAATGCTTCAAAATATACTCCCCAAGGCGGTAAAATTATAATTTCACTGAAGCATGAGGATCAGAAATTAATTTTTAGTATCTCAGATACTGGCGTGGGTATTCCGGCTGAGCAACACGGTAGAATTTTTTCAAAATTTTTTAGAGCCGATAATGTTATTAGAATGCAAACCGACGGATCAGGTCTAGGTTTATTTATTTCCAAAGCTATTATAGAGAATCATAAAGGTAGTATCTGGTTTGAAAGTACCGAAGGGAAAGGCACAACTTTTTATTTTTCTCTGCCGGTACAGAGTGAACATGAAGCTGATACCGAGTTTGATCAGTTTATCAATCGGGTTTAATAATTGTTGTTTGGGGACTTTTATTTTTAGGAATAACAGCGTATACTTATTAGGCAGTTGCATAACCTATGGGAGTTCTAGTATCTGACATAATTTCTACATTTCCTTAGCTAATAATTTATAGGGGTATTGTCTATAAGAGTGAGAGACAGCCTGTTTATCAAGAATCAACTTAGTAAAGAATTATGACATCAAAAAAAATAAAAATTATCATCATTGAGGATGAAGAGCTATTAGTTGATGTTCTTAGCAAAAAGCTCGAGCAAGCTGGCTATGAAGTTTTTTCTGCTGGAGATGGACAGGAAGGATTGGAAAAAATTGAGAAACTATCCCCCGATTTAATTTTATTAGATATTGTGATGCCCAAGATGGATGGCTACGAAGTATTAAGCGCCTTAAAAGAAAAGTACGGCGTCGAAAAGATGATACCCGTAATTATAATTTCTAATTCTGGACAGCCAGTCGAGCTTGATAAGGTAAAAAGTCTAGGGGCCAAGGACTATTTAATAAAGGCGCAGTTTACGCCTGAAGAGGTCTTGAGTAAAGTGAAAAAAGTTTTAGGGCAGAGTGCTAGTGTCCCTACGGATGAAGATGGGGATAGTAGTAACAGCATTTCCATATTAATTATTGAAGACGATCAATTTTTAAGAGATCTTCTGTCGACTAAGTTGCGAAAAGAAAATTTTGAGGTACAATCGGCTATTGATGGGCCCGGAGGCATTGAAAAAATTATCAAAGAAAAACCTGACGTAGTGTTGTTGGATATCATTTTACCTGGTATTGATGGTTTTGAGATACTGACTCGTGTCAGGTCAAACTCCGATAAAGCCATATCTGATATCCCGATAATTTTATTATCAAATTTAGGACAAGAAGCTGACGTCGAAAAAGGCAAGAAGCTGGGCGCTAATGACTATCTGATTAAATCCAATTTTACGATTGATGAAATTATAGACAAAATACGCAGCACCTTGTCCGAGGCTGCGTAATTGAAATTATTAAAAACGTCCCTTTATCAAGAGGTGGCGTTTTTTTGACTTCTCTTTTTTATAGATAGCTAAGAGGATTAACAGTTCTACCGCCGACAATTACTTCAAAGTGGACATGAGGGCCGGTGCACCAGCCAGTGCAACCGATCATGCCAATTGTTTGACCTCTTTGGACGAAATCTCCAACTCGGACAAAGATTTTTGATTCATGGGCGTAGCGCGTTTTAATCCCGTTGCCATGATTTATTATTATTTGTAAGCCATATCCGCGTTGACTGCTATCTGCCAGCTCTATTCGGCCATCATCAGAGGCATAGACGGGTGAGCTATAGCTACCGCCAATATCTATACCAGCGTGGCGCCATTTATAGTATTGGCTAATGCGCCGGCCGGTAGTTGGCCACAGCAAATTTGTACCACTGGTGTTAGCCGCAGAAGGTGGGACGCTGAATGATGCTAATCCTGAGGTAGACGTTGTTCTTGGTTTTGGCGGATCAATTGTGCCACCAGGAATTATTAATATTTGATCAACTTCAATAGCTTCAGCTGCAGCCAACTTGTTATATTCTAAAATATCATCAGATTCCACTTTGTATTTAGAAGCGATCTTGGCCAGGGTCTCCCCGCTTTTAACCTGATGAGATGTACCTGATTGGGGTAAAATTGTTAATTGGTCTCCGGGTTTTATGTAATCTCGCACCCCCAATTTATTTTCCCAGAGGATGGTATTGGTGGACACATTGAATTTTTCAGCAATCAAACTTACTGTGTCGCCCCCCTCAACCGTGTAAAAAATTACCGCGTCTCGAGGGCGGTCGCCTATGGAGGTGCTAGCCAAGCTTGGTTTCAGTAAAGCGGCACTAGAACTAGAGGTGACTATATTGCTAGTGGGATAGTCGGCCCCTGAATTTCTGCCACTTTGCTCGTAGTCAGACTGAGATAATATGCCATTAGATTGGTAGTAGGTGGTGACTTGATTTGTTTGGGCGATAGCCGTTTCTATTATATCTATATCTTGGATTCCGGTGACCATGGTGCCTAAGATAGTGCGCTGTCCAAATTCCTCAGCTCTAGTCTCCTGGATATAAAGATTATTCACCACCACCGTGATGGCGATTAAAGCAATGACAACATGGATAGTTGATTTATTGAGCAGAGGGAATAGTATTTTGTTCTTGGCCGGGGCGAAGATTTTTATCATCCATTGCTTGGCTACGAAGTATAGTCGGTATAAGTGCACGAAGAATTTACGAAAAATAAAACGAGCTATAATCTTGAATGGTCGGAAGATAGCAAACGTGAATGCCGTACCAATGATACTACCTATCAACAGGGTGAATTCAAAGGTTTTTAGTAAGAGTTTGATTACTAGAGATTTTAGTCTAAAAGTAATACGGGTGTCTATTTAAGTATTATATTTATGAAGGAAATGTAATTATTACAGAAACACTAAGTTTCAATTTCGAAGCATAACACGGTGATTTTTATGTGTCAATCATCTAATTTTCAAGAGTCATAGGTCAATAGTTATCTTGAAAATATGCCCTCTAAGTGATACAGTGAATGCGATTATGGCAGAAAAATACAATCATAGGGCGATAGAAAATAAGTGGCAGCAGCGATGGGCCAAGGAGAAATCTTGGGAGACAAAAGATGATGACCAGGCTCCCAATTTTTATGTTCTGGACATGTTCCCCTATCCTTCGGCCGAAGGATTGCACGTAGGCCATCCAGAAGGGTATACAGCCTCGGATATTATGTCTCGCTATCTCCGGATGAAAGGATATCAAGTACTTCATCCTATGGGATTTGATTCATTTGGGCTACCGGCAGAGAATTATGCTATCAAAACCGGTACTCACCCTGCTGAATCCACCGCCAAGAATATAGAAAATATGCGCCGACAAATTAAATCGTTGGGTTTTTCTTATGATTGGAGCAGGGAAGTGGTTACATCGGATCCAGCTTATTATAAATGGACGCAATGGATTTTTCTTCAGCTTTTTAAAAAAGGCTTAGCCTACGAGTCTTACGCGCCGATTAACTGGTGCCCCCAGGATAAAACCGGCTTGGCTAATGAAGAAGTAATCGATGGTAAGTGTGAACGTTGCGGCACCACCGTTATCAAAAAAAATATCAAACAGTGGTTGATCAAAATCACTGACGAAAAATACATTGAGCGATTACTAAATGATTTGGACGATTTAGATTGGCCGGATAGTGTCAAACAGGCACAGCGAAACTGGATTGGCCGTTCAGAAGGTACGGAAATTGATTTTAAAATTGATGGACACCAGGATAAAGTATCAGTTTTCACCACCCGGGCTGATACCTTGTTTGGCGCTACCTATATGGTGCTGGCTCCCGAGCATCCTCTAGTAAAAAAAATCATCTCTGATGATAAGCATGAGGAAGTTCAAAAATATCAGGAATTGGCGTCTGCCAAATCTGATCTTGAGCGTACAGATCTGGCCAAAGAAAAGACAGGGGTGTTCATAGGAGCCTACGCCATTAATCCTGCCAATGAGAAAAAAATTCCTATCTGGGTGGCTGATTACGTTTTATTGACACATGGCACAGGGGCTATCATGGCGGTACCGGCTCATGACGAGCGCGATCAGGAGTTTGCTACTAGGTATAAATTACCCCTAGTGCCAGTAATCCAACCTCCGCGGGTAATGCCCAAAACTTATCCACCAATCGGCAGTGCCGCAGCCTGGGGCGTTCAAGATACTGATATAGAGACAGATTGCTGGACTGGTGATGGCACCATGATAAATTCAGGTCAATTTAATGATGCCAGCAGCGAGGACGCCCGTAAAGAAATTACAGCTTTGTTAGTCAAACAAGGTAAGGGTAGAGCCTCAATAAATTATAAGTTGAGGGATTGGCTTTTTTCCCGTCAACGATATTGGGGTGAGCCCATTCCGATAATTCATTGCCAGAAGTGCGGTCTGGTGCCTGTTCCTGAAGATGAGCTGCCAGTAGAATTACCTGATATAAAAAAATACGAGCCAACTGGTACGGGTGAATCGCCCTTGGCAACAATAGATGATTGGGTGAATACTAAATGTCCCAAGTGCGACGGCAAGGCTAAACGTGAGACCAACACCATGCCGCAATGGGCGGGATCAAACTGGTACTTTTTGCGTTATTGCGATCCACATAATGATAAGCAGTTAGCTGATCCGGAAAAACTAAAAAAATGGATGCCGGTAAATCTATATATCGGAGGGGCGGAACATACCGTCCTGCATTTGCTCTACGCTCGGTTTATCTACAAATTTTTATTTGATATCGGTGCTGTGCCAAAAGAGGTGGGTGATGAGCCATTTGCCACACTAAAAAATCAAGGCTTGATCATGGGCGAGGATGGGGTGAAGATGTCCAAGTCCCGGGGTAATGTCATTAACCCTGATGACGTTATTAAAGAGTATGGTGCCGATGTATTACGTATGTACGAAATGTTTATGGGTCCGTTTGAAGATAGTAAGCCGTGGGATACCAAAGGTATTATTGGTATAAAAAGATTTTTAGATAGAGTTTGGTTTTTTGTCAATGAAATGGTTACTAGAGACCCTAACAATTTATCTGCTACGCAGCCAGATGAAGAAATTGTAATAGAGAAAGCAATAAAAAAAGTTGGTGAAGATATTGAATTATTTAGATTCAATACGGCAATTAGTGAATTAATGAAGTTGATGAATGTTTGGATGAAAGGAGAATATGGAGTTAGTAGTTGGAATGGCGTAGAACAAAAATATATTGAAAAGTTATTAGTTATTTTATCACCATTCGCACCCCATATCTGCGAGGAGCTTTGGGAGAGACTCGGCCATAAAAAAATTATTGCCTATGAGCAGTGGCCCTCCTATGATGAGAAGTTAGTTGTTGACGAGAAAGTAACGATTGTGGTGCAAGTAAATGGAAAATTACGCGACAATATTACTCTTTTGAGAGAAGCAAATGAAAAAGAAGTTAAGGAGCTGGCTTTAGCTAGCAGTAAGGTGAAAAAATATATAACCAGCCAGCCAAAAAAAGTAATTTTCGTGAAAGGACGCTTAATAAATTTTGTAGTATAATATATTCATATGGTCCCTATTACCAACATGGTCTACAATTATGATTATGCTAAGCGACTTCACCAAGGTGAAGGTAGTTTTGAAGATGATTGGATGCGGACAATAAAAATTGGCGGGGACTTCGAGCAATTATATGAGGAGTCGATTAGTTTAATATTAGAATTAATTATCAAGTACTCTGGTTTTTCCTGGGAAGAAAACGTCGAAGACTACTTACCGATTTACTTGATAGGCAGCCAGCCATCATTTGCCCAGCCGCTTACCCTGGCTGTTAATGACGATCCGGAGATAATGCTGGAGGATCTTATTTATCAATTAGCTCATCGGAATATGTATTTTGGTTTTACCACCGAGGAGTTACGCGATAAATGTTTGGCAGCGGTTACGGACCATGTGCTGAGTGATTTAAAATTGAGGAAGGTGGAGGATAAGGTATTGGATTTACGACAGAAGCCGGTCAAAGAATATTTAAGGAAATAACATTTATGGAGATAGTACGCATTAGTTCAAAGAGACCAGAAGAAAGCGTTATTAAGCAAGCGGTGGATGTCATTCGCAAGAGTGGCGTGGTGGCTTTCCCTACGGATACGGCCTATGGCCTAGCGGTCAACGCCGTTGATGAAAAAGCAATTGGCAAGCTTTTCATCATGAAGCAAAGAGTACAAAAGGCCCTACCGATATTAGTTGATTCTATGACCATGCTGAACAGGATGGCTGTCGTTACCAAGCTGGAGCGGGAATTAATCAAAAAATATTGGCCGGGGGCATTGACTATTATTTTTGAAAAGAAGGAATATGTACCTCTATTTTTAACATTGGGCCTGCAGACTATCGGGGTACGAATGCCTGACTATGCCATTGCCACTGCTTTGGTTAGACAGTGCGGAACCCCCTTGACGTCAACTAGCGCCAACATTAGCGGGCAAGGAAATTGTTATAACGCTGAGTGTGTCGTCAGAATGTTTCAAGGTAGCGATAGCCAACCTGATTTGATTCTGGATACGGGTGATTTACCGGAAGTGCCAGTCTCTACTGTTGTACAATTTGAAGGGAGTAAATTAAAAGTCATCAGACCTGGCCCCGTCGTTATCAAGAAATAAGTCATTAAAAGTATTCATTATTTATAGTTTCTGTATCACCTCGCATGTTTAAAAACTTTCGATTTCATACCCCGCACTATTTTTCCAAACACCCTTCACGCGGTCTGAAGGAGCTTTTTTGGTCAGTCGGCTTGATGGATCTGGGTATTTCTGCCATAGCAATATTTGAGCCAATTTTTTTATTTATACTGGGGTATACGTTGAGTGAAATCATCTTTTTCTATGTAATGGTCTATGGTTTTTATATTATTATTTTGCCGCTGATAGGACCTTTGGTAGGCAGGATCGGGTACGAGCATTCCATATTGTACAGCCAGTTTGTGTTAATAGCCGCTTATTTATTTTTATTTGGCATCTCCGAGTATCCAATTTTATTTTATATAACGCCATTATTTTTTGCTTTACAAAAATCATTATACTGGCCAGCCTATCACGCAGATTTCGCTGTTTTTTCTTCCCAAGGACAGCGCGGCCGTGAAGTAGGTTATTTGGAAACGGCCAGCATGGCAGTCTTCGTTATCGGCCCTTTTATTGGGGGAGCTATATTGGAGTGGACCAGCTTTAGTGTCCTGTTTATTGTGGGAGCTATCCTGTTTGTACTCTCTGCTTTACCTTTATTGCAAATTAAAGAAATCCATTCAAAGGTGGACATATCTTATGGTGACTTATTTAGGAGGCTGGTTGATAAGCAGCACCGGCGAAGTTTTGTCGCCTACCTCGGTTTTGGTGAAGAGTTAATCGTCCTGACTGTCTGGCCAATTTTTATTTTTACTATAGTTGGGAGTTTTTTGGAAATTGGCATATTGGTTTCTTTAGCCACCCTAGTGACAGGTGTCCTTGTCCTATACTTTGGCAGAATATCTGACCGCTATAGCCGCGTGGGCATAATCAGGATAGGGAGCATTATTTATTTTATCAGCTGGCTAGTGCGAGGCTTCGCCAGAAGTAGTGGCATGGTTCTGGGAATGGATGCTACTTCGAGATTGTCGAAGGAGCTATTATTCGTACCATTAGAAGCCATCACTTACACAGAAGCCAGACGAGTCGGACCTTTGATTCACGGATTGTTCTTAGAGCAGTCAATTGGTGTCGGTAAACTGATCGCCGGATTATTAGCTTTTTTCATCGCCTCTTACTTGGCCGATCCGTGGATGGCGATATTTATATTGGCTGGATTGTTCACTCTATTGTATATGTTTAAAAAAGATGTGGCACCGGTCGGAGATGATCAACAATATGATTAAGAGTGGATGACGCTAGCCTCAGAACAAATAGTCAAGCAGCTAAGTAAGCAGTATAATTTCAGGCCATCACGAGCATCAGGTCAGAATTTTTTAGTGTCTGATGATGTTCTGAGAGCCATAGTTGATGCTGCCAATTTACATAAGGATGATGTGGTTTTAGAAATAGGGGCCGGTTTTGGGACTCTGACCGTTGAACTTTTAAAATTAGCCAAAAAAGTAATAGCTGTGGAACTAGATAAAAGACTGCTGAAGGCGTTAAATAAATTAGCCTTGCACCATCCAAATCTAGAATTGGTGGCTGGAGATATTTGGCAAAATCTTGGAGAAATAGCCAAGCACGTAGTGGACCTACAGTACAAACTAGTGTCTAATTTGCCTTATAATATTACATCGCGTATTCTAAGAAATTTTCTCGAGAGCCAACCCAGACCGCGAGAGATGGTTTTATTGGTCCAAAAAGAAGTGGCGGCTAGGGTGATTGCCAAGCCCGGTAAGATGAGCCTCCTGTCCGTGGCTGTACAATTTTACGGCACGCCGTCGATAGTAGTTCAGGTGCCCAGAAATAATTTTTGGCCAGAGCCAGATGTCGATTCAGCAGTTTTAAAGATTACAGATATGGGGGAAGATAAAAAGGGATATCAGAAATTATTAGGCACTTTATCTGTCAATGCTTTTTTTCAAGTAGTAAAGGTTGGTTTTTCATCAAGACGAAAGCAGATACATAATAATTTATCGGCAGGTTTTAATAAAAGCAAGCCGGCCATTGAGAAAATTTTAATTAAATCAGGGGTTATTTTGACTCTGCGGCCTCAGGATTTGACTATTGAACAATGGATAAAAATAGCTCAAAATGTAAACGCTAAGAGGTAGGAATATTATTTGACATTATTGACTGATTATGATATAATGGAGTTACTAAAAATAATAAAATGGATAAAAATAAAAATAAAAATCTGATAAAAAAGCTATTTGCGGATCCTTATTCTGGAAACGAAAAACACGAGCAGGATGTACGAAAAAAGGTTTTTGTTTCATTAGTAGTCTTGAGTTTTTTGGCTCTGGGATTTGGCGGCTGGCACATCGGCCGGCAGCTACAAAGCCCTTTTGAATCCAAACCAGATACTAATTCATCAAGCATCGCTGATTCAACCGGGTCACGACAAGGTGCTACTACTCCGGTTGTCCGTATCGAATCTCTAAGAGATAAAGATACGGACGGTGACGGTCTGTCTGACTATGATGAATTATACGTTTTCAAGACCAGCCCCTATATAGCTGATAGTGATAGTGATCAAATCAATGATAAAGCGGAAGTAGACCAGGGAACTGATCCTAACTGCCCAGAGGGTACTGAATGCGGTCGGTCGATAACTAACAATTCAACAGACGAATTGTTTACGGACTTACTGCCTGAGCAAGCGCTGCCTGATACTGAAAATGAAATTGACCTTAGTAATTTATCTGTGGACGAATTAAGGGTTATATTGCGGGATTCTGGTGCATCAGAGGAACTACTTAGCCAGATCAGTGATGATGAGCTACTGGATACTTACCAAGAGTTATTAAGGGATCAAAGTACCACTGATGCCAGTGGTAACCCGCTCAACATAACTGACGAGGAATATGCGCAAGTTACTTATGAAGCACTGAAGTCATTCACCCCAGATGAGATTAGAATATTTTTAATAGAAAGCGGCGTACCGCAAGAAACACTGGATTTAGTTGATGATGCTACTATCCAGCAAATATTTTTAGATAGTTTGGAGCAAAACGTCCAAACAGGAACCAGTCCCTAAAGGCCCATTTAAACATTATTATATTAATTCAAATTTTTTAAAAGCAGCTATCTACGTGAGCGCTGCTTACTAGAAATGCAACATGCCTAAGCGGAAAAAGAAAAAGAGCATGCCTAGACGGTGGATTATGTTTGGCGCCCTCGTTTTTTTTGCTATGCAGATTGCTATACCGGCTCTGGTAGTGCCTAGGCAGGCACAGGCGCTTTTTGGTGTTGGTGATGTCGGAATTACATTGGATAATATAACAATCGAAATAGGCAAGGCGATTGACGGTGCCATAAAAGTAGCTTCTGATGTGGCCTTTAAGAATGTGTTGCGTAGCTACCTGAATAATCTTGCCTACAATCTGGCTACAGATATAGCCACCGGGGAGAAGGGGCAAAAGCCTCTTTTCATACCGAACCCCAGGGAATTTTTGACCCAGGCGGGCGATGCGGCGGCTGGTGATTTTTTGGACAGTATTGCCTCTGATTGGCTGGGTAAATCAAGATGCCAGGGTTTCTCGAGTATTAAATGTGATACAACTGTGTCTCAGTGCCCAGAGGTGCGTTTGCGATGTCCCGATAGTGTAAATATTAATTGTTCATCAAGTGTGGAGAATAAAAATAAATGTTTGGCTGCTGGGTGTACAATTATAGGGTGTAACCCTACCAATGATAATGAGTGTCCTGAAGAGGATGTAGCACAAGATAAGATAGAAAAAACTGGCGCACAATTTAATATTTCTTTTGGTGCACCAGAATGTGTGAGCAGCTTTAGTTTATGTGAGCCACGAGATTTGACGGTCAAGGTCCAGTTGAATATTCTGGCCCGAAAAGCAGCGCTGGGTGAGGGAGGGGATGTAAATATATCAGGTAAATGCCCGTTGACGGATATTATTGATAATTTCGAAAAAGGCGTAACAGAATTTAATCCCGGTGCCGGTAAATTTTATTTAGTAGAGTTTTCCAAGACATTTAATCCTGAATATACCCAGCTTGGTGCGTATTTGAGTATTTTGAATGAAACAAAAGAGGCCGAGGAGGCAGAGAAAAAGGCTGTTGAGTTTCAGAAATTAGTACAGAAAAGTGTAATAAATCCAGTAACAACCAGAGTCTCCGGACTTATCAAAACCCCTGGTATTTTTCTACAAAATGCGTTTCTCAACTTATTCAACCAATCAATTAGCCAGCAATTAGTGTATACTGGTTCAGTTGTTGCCGACGCTGTTGGGGTCTTTACCAATACGCTAACCAGTAAGCTTATTGAAAGATATGTTTTTGGTGGTCTAAACCCAGACGTCGATAGCGGTGGAGCCGGAAGATTTTTCAGTTTTGGAGGATCATCACCCGGGGTGACCGCGGCCAAGATTTTATTTGCTGATTTACAACAAACGAATTATGCTGTGACTGGTACTACGGATATTCTGAGTAGCCTCTCTAGCTGCCCAGATTCTACTGATCCAACGCCGGACACCTGTGTAATTGATAGCCGGTTCCGTACCGCTATTGAACAGCAAATGACAGTGCGGGAAGCTCTGAACCAGGGGTTGCTGGATGGCACCAAAACATTTGGTTTTGATGCCAATGGTTTGCAGCCTTCATATTTTAACGGTTACCCATTGCGCAGCTTGATGATACTGCGCAAGTACCGCATCATTCCGGTGGGGTGGGAATTGGCGGCCCGGTATATTGGTAATTATGCCCGCGGTAATTACAGTATTACTACTTTGATTAATGACTACAATAATCCAAATTCGCCCTTCTATAGATTGATAGATCCAAATTGGGTGCTCAAATCCCCCGAGGTTTTTTGTAGCCGAGAAGGTGCCGGTGTTAAGATAATTTCCAGCACTCCGGTACGATCTGAAGATACTAATTTGGATAATAAAATAGATACCAAGGACGCTGCTAGTTTCCTGGTTCAGCGCCAGGGGAATTATTGTGCTGACGAACAATTGTGCTTGAAAGAAAATGAGGATGGTTCTTGCAGGAAATATGGATATTGTATTGAAGAAAAGCCAATCTATAAGCTTAATGGAGCCACCTGTGATGATCAGTATAACAGCTGTTTGGCGCTACAAGATGCCAGCGGCGGTTCGGCTTCCTATGTTCTCAATTCGGTGGATGTAAATGGCTGCAATGCCAGTAACGCCGGCTGCCAATGGTACTGCACTAATTATGATAATACGTTGGGAGACTTCACCTGCTCCGATACATCACCGGCGCTGCCCATTGATAAAATAAGTTTTAATAGCCAAGTGGAGCAGTGTGGTGTATCTGCTGAAGGGTGTAATGAATTTATTAGAATCAAGGATGCAGGCGCCAATCTATTATTGAATGGAGGTTTTGAGAATTTCCGCACAGCGGCTTTTGGCATATATGATGGCATCAAAGATAGTGATGGTGCAGAACCTGATCAATTTAGTGATTGGTCCGCGCCAGGTGATCCAAGTCCAAGTCCTGGCACTGGCAATCAGTTATATGCAGACACGGATGTATTTGGGGGTTTCACGGCGGCTCGAATCCGTTCATTTGATTCTGATGGGTCAAATATTGACACCCCGATTGAAGGAGGTAACTATATTCAATCCGACTCTATTAACACAGGCTATCTAACTAATCAGCGAACGTTTACTGTGTCATTTTATGCCAAGCGAGATAGTAATGACCCTGTAAATTGTACCGGTACGGCTGGTGAATTGAATTTGTATTATATGCGTGACCAAAATGTCCAGGATGATTATGTGAGCGTAGCACAAGTGTTTACTTCAGATAGTTGGACTCGGTATACAGGCAGTGCCACCTTTCCTGTGATTTCTGACTGGGCATCCGCCGCAGAAAATGAATTTTTCTTATTAGTCAGAAAAGAGGCTACCGATAAGTGTGATGTTATGATTGATAATTTTCAAATAGAAGAGAGTAGCCTTTCAACGTTTAAAATATATGAGGATTCGCCCAAAACATATTTAAAGAAGGCCCCAGATTATTTAGGCTGCACCGCTGACCAAACTACCAATGATGTGTCTTGCAATAATTTTACTTTATTTTGTTCTGAGGGTGAGATCGGCTGTGAAGCATTCACCTCAGTCAGTACTGGTCGTACTATCACGGGTACCATTACAGGTGTTGGGGTTTGTGACCCCAATGTTCCCGGTTCCTGCGATCAGTGTCCCTCTGAATTTGTCGGCTGTCAGGCATTTAGGGAGTTGGAAATTAAGAGATCACCTCGCCGTCCAGCCAGAGACCCGGTTTCTTTTGTCAGTGACAGTGGGTTGACTTGCCCAGCTTCAGCTGTTGGCTGTGAAGAATATACCAATTTAGAAGAAGTGGCCCAAGGGGGAGAGGGCAAGGAATACTACAGCTTTATTCGTATGTGCGTACCGGACACGGATTCAGATATAGCTGCTTACTATTCATGGGAGGGTTCGAGTGAGTTTGGTTTCCAGCTGCGGCAGTATACTTTGAAAAAGAGCAATATTCTTGAGGTGAGTGGTAACTATGCTCCTTGTACTAACATTGGTGCCCAAGGAGATTCAATTCTTATTAATCAGTTAGGGTTAGGCTTTGATTGGCCAACTTGCATTGATGGAACTGCAGTGGACAGGGATTTGGATGGCACTGATGACGAATTTTATGATGTGGCGTCTTGTACTTTGGCTGAAGTGGGGCTAAACCCTGATTGCAGTGAATTTTATGACACGGCCGGTAATCAAACTTATCGACTGAAATCGCGAATAGTATTTGCTGATGCCAGTTGTAAGTCATATAGAAATACCATTGATGGTCCGATTATGACTTATCATCTGGTACCGGGCCAGGGTACGCGGTGTTCGGCAGTATACGCTGGCTGCCGGGCTTACAAAGGTAATGCTGGTGACAACTACCGTGAAATATATGTGGAGAGTTTTGAGAATGGCACTGTTGATCCATGGATTGGTAATGTGTCCTACAGTAATGAATCTATAAATGTTAGCGGCCATTCCATGCTGGTGTCAAACAGCGCGGCTATAGACCAGGCCGGGGATTCATTAGGCTTCCAAAGTAACCGTTCATATACCATATCTTTTTGGGCCAAGTCAGCTGTGGGAGTGGACTTTCCTATTACCTTTGATTTTTATGATTCAGCTACAGCAACTCAAATACTTGAATTTCCAGGCTCAGCAGTAGCCAGAGCCGATGATTGGAATAGATACCAGCTTGGCCCTTTGTATGTGCCGATAGGTATTGATTTAAGCGATAAACAATTAAGGGTTTATGCTAGCAATGCCTTCTACATAGATAATATCAATATTAGCGAGGTTAAGGAGAATATTTATAGAGTAAAAGATTCATATACGGAATGCTCCGGCTATGAGGGATGTGATCTCTATAATGACCGCGATGGCAGTACCCACTATCTGAAATCGTTCACCAAATTGTGCCGAGAGGACAAAGTGGGCTGTGAAGCCATGATCGATACTCAGAATTCTTACGAGCCAGGATACACGCAGTACCAGCTGGATGAAGCGAAGACCTACCTCAGAGGAGATGTCAATCTCGATGGATTTTTAAATTCTTTAGATATAGGCTTTTTAGCTAAATGGTTACTAGGTATTGGTCCACTCCCACACGTATATGAAACTGCGGATGTAGATGGCGATGGAGTAGTTGATACCACACCATTAGCACTTCCCATTTCTTGTGGCACGCCAACTGGTAATTCTGATTTTGATTATTATTTAGATGCGATTTGCAGTATTGGTTCATATCCGACAGGCAATGTAACCGGCGCGCTAAATGGCTCTATACCTGCAGATGAGTTTGTATTTATTGTAAATGATCCGGCCAAACGGTGCAGTGCCACCCAGAAAGGTTGCCAGCGCCTGGGCCGGCCGAATATTGACGCCGAGGGAAATTTACAGTCGTTTAACAATACATATTTGGTAAATAATCCGGATGTTTATGGTACTGATCTCTGCCTATTTAATGAGACCAGCTGCCAGGAATATACCAGCCCAGGTGGATCTAAATATTATTTTAAGGACCCAGGAAATTCAACTTGCGAGTTTAAACTAGTTACCGGCCAAAATGTGGCTGGTTGGTACAAGCAAGGTACTGATACTGGGGCACCAGATTGTCCGGTAGTTAGCGGCGTGTGCAGCGGCGGGGGGGCTAATGACGGTATTGCCTGTAATTCATCTGACGATTGCGATAGTGGCTTCTGCGGCAGTAATAGTAACGTCGTGCAGCAGCCAACCGACGGCTGGGTGGGACAATGTCCGGTCGCTGTCTCCGGCTGTACGGAGTATCGTGATCCAGAAGCCGTAGTGACGTCATCCGGGGCAATCCTCACCGCTAATTTAATAACAAATCCGGGATTTGAAAATTTTGTGGCTACTGCCAATCCATCCTTTGCAACAGATGGTGTGATTGATACTACTATTCCGGATATATTTGATATGTGGGACAACGGCCATACTATGGCCGGTAAATGTGATTCCGAGCCAGGTATT
>JADFTK010000047.1 GCA_022560375.1 Patescibacteria group bacterium | reverse complement strand
ATTAATGCGGGTAAGCAGGCCCGAAACAAATTAATAGCCACCAGCTTAGCCAGGGAGGGTATAGAGACGGTGAGAAACATCCGCGATAGTAATTGGCTTGATCCGGCGGTAGTTGACTGGGATGATGGTTTGTATACACCCTCTGACAGCACAGCTATTCCGATAATTGATGGCACTAGTCCTACCTCACTTGATTTTTCAGTAACTGGATTTAGTGATGCTAATACAGAGATTAAATCGAGTAATAATTTTTTTATTCAGGGTAACAGCCTTAGCGGCGGTAGAACCAGTTTTTATCGTATGATTTATATTAGCTCTATTTGCCATAATGATAGTGATACTGAAAGCATCGCTACCGATATAAATAATAATGACGCTTGTGGTGCTGGAGATCACATTGGTTTTTCAAATAAAGTTGGTATTCGAGTGGTGGTCGAAGTGCGGTGGCCGTCCGACAGCTCGAATAAAAGTATTTCTATAGAAGATCGATTATACAATTGGCAAGCCCAATAATTAAGTAAATAGATTATCTAAATAATGTTTGAACACAAGAAAAACGAGGAAGGATTCACCCTGGTAGAAATGCTGGTAGCGCTGACTATTTTTTCCGTAACCATGCTGGTGGCTACTGATATTTATTTGACGGTAAGTAATGCCCAGCAAAGAACCCTGGCCGCACAAAAGATAATGGGCGACGTCAGGACTCTTTTTGAAACTATTACCCAGGAGGTGCGTCTGGGCCAGATCAACTATGATTACTATGTGCAGAAGGGCATTGATTTGCATCCCTCTGGCTCCAGCGGCGTATCCATACTCGCTCTGAAAAATCAAATAAATGAGCTGATATTTTTCAGAAAGAATGTAAACAAGGTGCAGTTCTGCCAGGAGGAGTCAGCTGATGATTGCGATCCCACCACCGGTTCAGGCTGGGTGGACGTCACTCCCGAAGGCGTAGAGATTGAGGATTTCAAATTTGTCATCACTCCCAGCGCTGACCCCTTTACAGACATTGGTGGGCAGAGTTGTACTGGTACTTGTTCAGGGGATTATTTATCGTATCGTTGTGATGGAGTTAGTTGTAAGTACGATACGGATGGGAATAATTTCCAGCCTAAAGTTAAAATTTTGCTTAAATCCAAAAGCATTGCTAAGCGATTAGCGGAACAATCGCAAATCACGATGCAAACAGTAGTTTCCTCACGGGTCTTGAGAGGGGAAGTGGTAAACGATAATTATTAGATTATTTATGGTGTTGCCAAACAACAATCAGGGAATAGTACTTATTTACTCCTTGCTTATCATAGGCTTGATTACGGCTATTGCCCTGACCATGTCTATAATTATTGTCAATGAACTGAAGCTAACAAGCAGCTCTACCGATGCCACCTTAGCCTATTATGCGGCGGAGTCTGGCATAGAAAAAGGTTTGTATACTGTGAAAATAAAGCGTAATGACCCTGGTAGTAATTTAGCCGGAGCTGTTGGTGAAATAAAGAATTTTGCTGCTACCCTAAGTAATGATTCTAATTTTGATAATGAAAAGACTGTTTCTAAAACAGCGGTCATTGAAAGTAGGCAAATCGTTGAGGGCCAATATGTACAGGCTGATTACTATGATTTTGATAATCCTTTAGCTCCGGTCGCGGGTAGCGTCGCCAAATCTTTGGTAGTTACTAATACGGGTAATGATCCACTAACCTGGGTGGAGGTCTCGTGGATTGCCTGGCGGGCTAATGGTACACTAGGCGAGTCTACGGCCGCAAAAAAAATTATCGGTCCGACAGATCTGAAAAGTGGTTGGACAATTTCTAATTTAGATGTTTTTGGTGCTAGTTTTGATCCAGTTGGTTACCGGGTGAGGGTAAAAGCCCTATTTGGGGATTTATCCAGCGTTTCAGTTACTCCTTATATAGAGCTGGGCGGTGAAGGCGATCAGGTTAATCTACCGTCTACAGTCGAGATCATAGCTATAGGAGAGCACGGGTCATTTAAACAGTCGCTGACCGCTACTGTGCCCTGGAAGATACCTTTGTTTGGCCTTTACGATTACGTACTATTTAGTGAAGAGTCGTTAATCAAGACTCTCATACTCAGCCGGCAGATTTATACCTCGGGGCCGATTGAAGTAGAAGCGGATAATATCACCTCTGGTGAATGTACCGGTTGTAGTGGGGTAGCGGGTGATTGCGGAGCACTAGGCTGGAACGCTGTCTGCTGTGCAGCTGGCGCTACCTGCGATCCAAGCTTAGGAACCTGTACAGTTGATGATGGGACATCCAATAGCTGGGTTTTGCCGATACCAGACTATGTGCCAGCGGATGAGGATTACTATATAAGTATCAGAGCTAAATATGATAATTCAGCTGGTAAAATGAGAATCATCCTTGGTGATGCCTGTAAAGAGGTGCCTGCCCCAACATTACTAAATGAGTATGTGATTTGTACCTTGCCAGACGCTGATTTTAATACTATTCCAAATTCTAATATAAAATTTGACCAGATTGGCTTTGGTGGTATTGATATTGACTGGTATATGATATCTACTTTTAAAGTGTATGATGATTGCGCTGGTGTAATAGCCTGTACTGCCCCCACCCCAGACTGCGGTAATTGCGTGTGCGAATCTGGTGAGAATTGCCCAGCCGATGATATAGATTGCACGGCTCCTGCACCTGTATGCCAAGCCTCGATCTGTAACAACGGTTGTGGGACTGTCGATTTTGTTGATAATACGCAAGACCCTCCAGATTGTAGTGGAGGAGATGTGTGTTGCGGTGGTTCTTGCTCTACACCTATTTGTACTGGCGAACCATGCGGCAGTGATCCCGATCAATGTAATGTATATCAGTGCAATAATCCCAGCACATGTGGGGCGTCCTGCGACTATGTAAGAACTAAGACACAGGCTCAGGGTGATTGCAGTTTGACTTTGCCCTCTGATGGATGCTGCCCAGAGGGTTGTAATAGCTCCAATGATACCGATTGTCCTCCTTCAGCTACTCCACCACCACGGGAGTATTTGAGAAGTATTGCCTTTGATGAGTCTCTAAATGATTTATCCGCCCCTCCTCTTTTTCATCCAGGACTAAGTATGAGAAATGATTCAGCGTGGATTAGCCAGAGAGACGGAGGCTTAAGACTTACAAGTGTGTGGGGGGCGGATACACTTAATGTTTGGGCGGTGGGTGATGGGGGACAAATACTAAATACTAATGATGGTGGCTCTACTTGGATCTTCCAGACTAGTAATACTCCAAATCATTTAAGGGGTATTCATGGTATCGATGACTTAAATCTCATAGCAGTTGGCTATAGCGGTGATATTGTGTATACAAATGACGGCGGATTTACTTGGGCCCTACAGGATTCTAGTCCCACGACTGAGCATCTATATGATGTATGGGCATTTGATGCAAACAATGTCTGGTTTGTTGGTAATAAAGGAGCAATTTATAAATGTGCCAGTAATTGCTTCTCTGATGATCCAACGTGGAACGATCAGTCTCCCGGAGGATCAGATCTCAGAGGAATAGTAGGTTTAGACGCATCTAATCTGTGGGCAGTTGGCTTTGGCGGCTCAGTCTATGATACTGAGAACGGGGGGTCCACTTGGGTGGCTAGCACCTGGACCGGAAGATCTGGAGATGAGCAGCTCAATGGGATTGATGCTGTATCAATCGGGGGGACTGATTATGTTTGGGCAGTGGGTAAGCTATCTGCCTTCGGTGGTGACAATTTTATTCTGTTTTCGACAGGCACTGGGAGTACTACTGGGGATACCTGGTCAACTCAATCAACCCCCGCACTTATTGCGGGATCAAATTTATTTGGTATTGCTGCCTATGATGAAAATGGAGTTGCTCGTGCCTCGACGACAGGTGTAGGTGGGCGTGCAGCATATTATGATGGGTCGAGCTGGCGCCAGCAACAAACTGGACTAAATGGATTACTTGGAGCATTCGCCATTGATTATAAAAATGTTTGGGCGGTGGGTGATTCAGGTGCTATTCGATTTGGAAATGTCCCAGGCGGTTCATTTACTGTCGGTGATGGTTTTGACCAATACTGGTATACAAGAGAATTTATTTCATATGATCCCCCAGCCGGTAATTATATAGGGAATATAAATGTTTTTGAAAACACCGGTGCTAATAATAGAAGGGTATATATTACTATGAGTTTTGGTACTTGTGATGGTGGATGTAATGATGCTGGGGATTTTACCACACTGGGTACTAGCTCTGAATTTCAAGTCAACGGATCGAGTCCAGAATTTAATTCTCTTGATATGGGGAGTGTTGATATTAATTGTACTAGTTGTCGATTGTGGACACGGCTATGGACTTCACGGTCTACTTCTTGGTCATTTAAGATGTCTGCCTCAGGCAGAGAATTTGATTATTCACTTAATGACCAAGAAAAAAATTCTTACCTTGAAATACCAATACCATAATTGTTGTCGAATATTGCCTTGAATTAAATTTAAATACGTGGTATACTTACCACAAGTTATACACTTGACCATAATCCACAAATTTATGAATAAATGACTTATTTACTTGTAAATGAATAAATATGAAAGGGGGTGAATTATGGAAGAACAAGATGAAAATAAAATTAAAGTAGGAACTAAGATAAATACCGGCACTAAGGTGGCCATTGGTATTTCGATTTTTGCTATTGTAGTGGCTGGCGGAGGATTATTAGCTGAATTTTCTGGGGTATTCGCCCCTAAATTAAGAGGTCCAATAGTTCAAGATTCTGGAGGTTCGCCGACCGCTTTTAGTCTTCTGTCCCCAGCTAATGGAGCTATTGATCAGGATGTTTCTGTATCCTTAACTTGGGAGCAGTCTACCGAGAAAGCCAGCATAGATGCACAAACTCAGGCTTCCCCAAACTGGAGTTTAATTAAATCCGCCAACGCTACTCATGCGAACATGAAGTACGAAGTGCACTTCGGCCTAACCAATCCCGGTGATGAAGAAGTTGGCATAAATAAGGTGGCTACTATTACTTCACTTAGCTATACAGCCACCAGCCTCAAACCCGATAGGGAGTATACCTGGAGAATTGTGGCTGACACTGGTCACGCCAAAAAGGGGTCCAGGGAAACATGGACCTTTACCACAGCGGGAGCCGACTGGTTATCTGACCAGGATTTTCCAACGCCTGATCCAGGTGAAGGAGCAGCCTGCGGTGGTCAGAGGGAATGTGACGCGAATGATATATTGAGCTGTACGGAGTGGAATAACGTCTGGCTGGCATGTAACGGTATTGGGAATAAATGCCCAGATAGTCAGACTGATCATTGTCTCCAGATGACAATTTGTCAGTGTAGTGGGATTCCACCTAGCAGTGATGCTTGCGCTATTTATGTTTCAACGTTTACTGACCCATGTTCTATATAGATAGAAATTTGTTAATGAACTACAATAATGGAGTTAGTTTAAACTAACTCCATTATTGTTTGTAAGGTATTATTATAGCTTATCCCCCTTTTTATTTTATTGACAAAAAGAAAAAATTGGTGTATAATATATTTAAAGTGCCTTTTGTTTAGCAATAATAACTTTATCTGAGATATGATGGTGCATTATTATATTTTTAAATTAACAAGATTCAAGGCTGAATAATTTTAGCATCAGATTTTTTTTATATTGCGATGAATAATAAGAAGCGTATGAAAACTATCAGCGCAGAAGTAACAACCCAAACATCAGTTGGAGTAAAGATTGGAATTTTGGTAATGATGGCGGCGGCATTAACTATTGCCGCCGGAATTATTGCTGGACCTAAATCCTCGAAAAAAGAGCCGGTTGTCGAAGAGCAGCAAGTAGTGACTGCTCCATCTACGGTAGTAAAAAACAATGGACCATTCGCATCGAATCAAATACTGGTAAAATTTAAACCGGGGGTAGACCAGCTAACGGTCATCAACAATGTTTTAAGCCAGCCGCATACCGTCACTGTTGACACCGCCACCCAGGACGTTATCCAGGAATACCAAAGTAAGGAGTACCGTATCGAGGAAACTTCACTTGGATCAGAGAAAAGCTTACTAAGTACGACTTCGAGTACCAGTACTGAGGATTTCCTGGCCCTAGAGTATGAAGATACTACCAGTAAAAGAATCCCCATCACCACTGAAACCAAGCAAGTAACTCTGGCACTACAGGAGACCAAGCAGCTGTTTCCCCTAGAGTCTGACTACGAGACCACCAAAGCTAAATATCCTGAGAGATCAATTCGGATCCCGGATGATGCCAGCCCACCTCAGAACATTGAGGGCTGGCAAAAAATCATTGTTGATCAACAGGCGGATATAGCCGTTCTGGTTGATGAATTTAATGCTTTGGCTGAAGTTGAATTTGCTCAGCCTAATAATATTTACAAAGAAGCGGTAGTTCCCAATGATTATTTTTATAATACTAGTCCTCCAGAAAGAAATACTCCACCCAAAGAAGATATGTGGGGATTGAAAGAAATTAGTATAGAAAAACCATGGAGCTTGATAAGCGGCCGGGGTGATATCGATGAAGACGGAGATATTGATGGGGATGATTATAATTCACTCGCTACAATGATATCTACTAATGGTCCTTACCCAGACCCTATTACTATTGTTGATGTAAATAACGATAATATTATTAATACTGCTGATCTGGATTACTTGCTAAATCATATTAATGACCCTATCCAGTACCCAATTTTTAATTATTCGGATAATGAAGTGATTGTGGCTGTATCGGATACTGGAGTGGATTATAACCACGAGGATTTAGCAGATAATATTTGGGTGGATGATACGCGATTTGGCGATGTTGGCGCGGTAACAGGGGTACACGCAGCTAGATTGGGAAATACTACCGTCACTGATGACAATTCCATTTACATCGCTGGAACAGCTACAAACATCGAATGGCGAATTGAAAAACGTGATCTCATAACCGGTGCTCTGGTCAGCGGT
>JADFTK010000012.1 GCA_022560375.1 Patescibacteria group bacterium | reverse complement strand
TTATAGATTTGATGATGAGGCCAAGAATCCTATGATACCAAAGAGGGAAGCTAGCACTACGCCGCTGGATAAGGATAAGGGTCTAAAAGAGAATTTGAGTTCAGAAGTCAAAAACGTTCGTAGACAAGTAAAATATATTAAGAATTTGCTTAATCAATTGAAGTAAGTGCCGGTTAATCATCTTTCTTTATTTTTATTGACATGTAGAGCTGCATTTGCTATAATAACAGAACAGAATAACTATTAGTCGACTTTATTTTGTGAGTATTTCTTTAGCAATTATCTAATGAAAGGAGTAATTAAAAAATTAACAGACCGAGGTTACGGCTTTATCGGCCGTGAAGGAGAGGATAAGGATCTTTTCTTTCACTCTAATTCTTTGGTAGACGTTTCTTTCGAGGAACTCAAAGAAGGTGAGGATGTTACCTTTGAGGTTGAAGAGACCGAAAAGGGACCTAGTGCTGTTAAAGTGACCAGAGCGTAAGTTCTGGCAGTAATAAAAAGACCCCTCTAACGAGTGGTCTTTTTATTGGGATGATTTTTTGATATAATAAATACAATTAATTAAGAATAACAACATGAGTAAATTAGCCAATGAAAGTGAAGAAAAAATAAATGCGATAGGCATTGTTGATAATATTTTTAATAAAGCCATTGAAGAGGGGGCAAGTGATATTCATATTGAGCCTTTAAAAAACGGAATGATCATAAGGTATCGGATAGATGGCTTGTTGAAAGAAGTTTTTGAAGGTGATAAAAATCTTTATTCTTTTATTATGGCTCGTGTAAAAATCTTAGCACAATTAGATACTACTGGTATGCCCCATCCACAAGAGGGAAATATAAAAATTAAGCATCAAGAAAATGATGTTGATTTAAGAATATCAGTTTTTCCAACCTCTTTGGGTGAAGCTACAGTAATTAGAATTTTAGAAAGTGATCGTTTTTTTGGTGATTTTTATGAGCTAGGCTTCACAAAAGAGCAAGTTGAAGTCCTGGATGGTATTATTAAGAAACCAAATGGATTAGTTTTGGTGACTGGTCCAACTGGTTCAGGTAAATCAACCACACTTTTAACTATTTTAAATAAATTGAATACCCCAGAAAGAAGTTTAGTAACTCTAGAGGATCCGGTGGAACGTAAGATAGAAAAAATTCGTCAAACAGCGATTGATCCAGAAATAGGTTTATCATTTGCCTCTGGATTAAAATATCTTCTACGTCAGGATCCAGATATAATTATGGTTGGTGAAATTCGTGACAGGGAAACTGCTAAGATAGCGGTACGTGCGGCAGTAACTGGACATCTCGTATTATCAACTATCCATACTAATAATGCAGCCGGTGCAATTGTTCGTTTAATCAATATGGGTATTGAGCCATTTTTATTAGCCTCATCTTTAAAATTTATTTCTGCTCAAAGATTAGCGCGTATGAATTGTCCTACTTGTAAAAATGAATATATTCCATCAGATAAATTGAAGAATATTCTTAAGGCACCAAAAAATACCAAATTTTATCATTCAGTTGGTTGTGATAAATGTAGTCAACGGGGAGTAAGAGGACGCAAGGGTATGCATGAAATTTTAGCTATCAGTAAGGGAATACAAGAATTGATTTTAACTCGGCCAAGCGGTGCCCAGATTAATGATTTAGCTATTGAGGAAGGTATGTTAAATTTAAGACAAGCAGCTTTACAGAAAGTGTATGATGGAACAATAAGTATTGAAGAAGCATTGAGGTTAACAGAATAATTTTATCATAGCTCTTAAAAAGTACAACGGAGTCCGTAAGAAATTATGGGCACTTTTTTTTACTAATCAGCTTTAAAGTGACGATTTGGTTCTAGATAAGGTGAATTTAATATTGGTGATTTCATATTATTTTTCCTTCATCAAATGATTCATTGACACACCTAATGCCGCTGCAATTTTCATCGCAGTTTCTATGGTCGGATTGGAGGTTGCGCCAGTTTCAACTTTACTGAGTGTAAAAAAATCAATTCCCGCCTTTTCAGCAAGTTCTTTCTGTGTCATTTTCTTTTTCTGCCTATATCGCTTAATGTTTTGTGCAATCGTGCTCATGGTAATGGTAGTAAAGTTTTACTAATGCTTAACTATATCCTACACTGAACTCACAGCAAGATTAACCTAAAAAAGACGATTTTTTATCGTCTTCATACTTCACATAAGCACCCAACTCCGCGAGTCGGACTCGAACCGACAACCTACTGGTTAACAGCCAGTTGCTCTACCAATTGAGCTATCGCGGAATTGGGGGCTCATGCATTTTTTTTGGGGCTTGACGGGGAACGGTCGCCTGACAACTTCGCGGATAACCTCCGCGAGTCGGACTCGAACCGACAACCTACTGGTTAACAGCCAGTTGCTCTACCAATTGAGCTATCGCGGAACATCAGGGATTTTCAATACCAGCTAATAATCTTTTAACTTTCTCATGCCAGTATGCTCCTCAATCTTCTCGAGCGCTTTGGCTTCAATTTGCCTAATACGTTCACGAGTTACGCCGAATTCCTGTCCAACTTCCTCGAGCGTATGCGATATACTATCTGTTAATCCAAATCTCATTTCCAAAATCTTCTGTTCTCTGGGTGATAGCTCTCTAATAATATCTTTAACGTGGTCACTCAATAGTTGTAAGGCGGCTACACGATCTGGTGATATAGTTTTTACATCCTCAATAAAATCACCTAGCACCGAATCTTCATCATCACTATCACCAACTGATGTTTCTAGGGATACGGTGTCTTGTGATATTTTGATTATATGATGAATCTTTTCAAGCGGCTCACCCATTTCCGCAGCAATCTCCTCAGAGAGGGGTTCTCGTCCTAGATCTTGTATTAATTGTCGCTCAACTTGGGTGAATCGGTTAATGGTTTCCACCATATGCACGGGAATGCGAATAGTACGCGACTGATCTGCTAACGACCTAGTAATGGCCTGACGTATCCACCAGGTAGCATAGGTAGAAAATTTATAGCCTTTGCGGTAATCAAACTTTTCTACTGCTCGGAATAATCCAATATTTCCCTCTTGGATCAAATCAAGTAATGACAGAGAACGGCCCGTAAATTTCTTGGCAATAGATACGACCAAACGAAGATTGGCCTCGACTAATTTACGTTGTGCCTCTACATCTCCTTTTTCTTTCCTCTTGGCCAGCTGCATCTCCTCTTCGCCAGTTAATAACGAGACCTTACCTATCTCCCGTAAATACATTTGAATAGAATCATTAGATATATCCGACAAATCCAACCTCCGTTTATCGATAGTTTTCTTGCGGGTCTTTTTGCCCTTTTTGCCCTTAGTGACTGGCGGTGGCTCCTCTTCTTTTTTTGGATCCAAAATACTACCCGTATCTTCCACCACTTGAATACCAGAAGATTCTAATCTATCTAAAAAATCTTCATACGCCAACACGTACTCCTCTAGCTCAGAAAACGTATAAAGTAGCTCTGTTTCGGTAACAAAACCTCGTGAATGAGCCTTGGTAAAAAGTTTATTTAATATTGCTTCATCGATTTCAATCTTTGAAGCTGTTGCTCTGGATGTCCTCTTTAGCTTAGCAGATTTGGTCTTTTTGACAGTAATCTTTTTGGGCTTTTTGACTTTTTTTATAACTGATTTTTTCGTTTTCTTCTTTATTTTAGTAACGGCCATGAATAATATTCAGATTAAATAAAATTACGATACCTGATGTAGCTCAGAGGTTAACTCGGCGAAACGCTGGCTGAATTCTTCTACTTTATCCTTATGTCCCTGCTCTTCAGCCTGGCGGATCTTTACTTCGATTTCTTTTAATCGCTCCTGGATAAACCGGCGTTTAAGTTCGATCACCCCTTTAATAACCTCCTGCTTGAGAGTCTCGCCATCAATATTATTTATGTCCTGCTCTGTCTTCATGGACAGAACGTCGGCATAGGTTGCGAGGCTACTATCAGCATCAGTGATTGATTTGATAAAAGTTTTATAGTCGAAATCTTGTTTTTTAGTATAGTAAATGACCACGCTTTTGTAAAGTTGCTTCAGCTTGTCATCGGGTATATGCTCCGGTAAAACATGAGCACTAATATAGTTCAGATGCTGAGGATTAGTCATGGCTATGCCCACCAAATTTTCAGCTATGGACACAAATCTGTTTTTTACTACGGTTCCTTCTCTCGATACTTGCTCAGAAGTTTCCAACTTTTTGGAACTAGGAGATAATTGCTTTATTTTATCCCGTAGGACATCTTCATTGACTTGCAGTAAACCAGACAATTTTTGCAAATAATGGGTTTGCTCAATGGGATCAGCTAATTTCGTGATTACTGGCAGTAATATCTTGGCTATATTTTTTTTATCCTCCACCTGATGCAAATCCATATTGGCCAGGGTGGAATCAAAATAATATTCCATAACTGACTGAGCTTTTTTTATAACCTTGGGCCAATCTTGCGGGTGGCTCTTAATCAGCTCATCAGGATCCTTGATATTATCAGGTAGCAGTATCACCTTGGTACTCATATCAACTTGCCAGGCTAATTCAATGCCTCTTTTGGCAGCGGCATCACCGGCTAAATCTTGATCAAAAGCAAAAACCAGATTAGTGGTAAATCTCTTTAATAACCTGACTTGATTTTCAGTCAAGGCGGTACCCGAAGAGGCTACCACGTTGGTTACCCCCGCCTGATGCGAGGCGAGGCAATCCATATATCCTTCAACCACCACCGCTTGCTTCAGCATCCTAATTTCTTGTTTAGCCTTATCTAGCCCGTAGAGAGTATTACTTTTATTATAGACCAGGGTCTGGGGGCTATTGATATATTTAGCAACATCTTTTTCATCGCCCAGCCAGCGGCCGCCAAAACCTATGGGATTGCCATGTACATCTGAGATGGGAAACATCAACCGGTTGCGGAATCGATCTAAATATCCAGTACCCCGATCTTTTTTTAGGGTCAATCCTGATAAGAAAATATCACCTTCTGCAAATCCCTTCTGTACTAAATATTTGTTCAGGGTATCCTGTCCATGCGGGGCAAAACCAATCTGCCAATTACTTATGGAATCCTCCGTGACACCGCGCTGTGACAAATAATCCCTGACAAATTTTGCCTTAGGGTGATCCAATAATATTTTATGATAAAACTGTGCGGCCGCTTTAATGATATCCAGTAATTTTGTTTTTTGATTATTAACTGACGGATCCTGATACTGCAGCTCCACTCCGGCTTTCTTGGCTAGATGACGCAGCGCTTCAGGAAATTCCATGCCTTCCATTTTTATAATAAATCCAAATATATCGCCGCCCTCCCCACAGCCAAAGCAATGCCAAATCTGTTTGTCTTTGGACACCATAAAAGAAGGCGTCTTCTCATGATGAAATGGGCACAGGGCTTTAAAATTATTAGTCCCGGCCGGCTTCATCTGAATATACTCCTGCAACAAATCCACAATATCAATTTTTTGTTTAATTTCCTCTATATTATCTTGTGGCATAATAAATGAAAGACCACTTTACTCATAATCGGGTTACTTTTTATCAAAACGAAAAACTATTTCTCCTTCTTTACGCATACCAACGTCAGCACCGAAAAGGGATACTGACGCATATGTGCTATGTCCTCTTACTAATTTTTTGTCAGGATTTATTTCTAGCACCTGCGCTGGGTAAACACGGGTATCAGGCCCAAGTGCCTGTTTCGCGAAGTCATCTACCCTTTCTTCATGGGTTACCGCTATAATACGCATTCGCTTGCCCTCTAACACACTTTTGGTGTCCAATTGCAGATAGGCGTTAATATTTATCATGTGCCGTAGCCACCTCTTGAATTCTTCTCCCATTTGACCATGATCCTTGGTAAATATATCCGCTACTTCTTTCCCTATACTAGCCGCCATGACTTTATGACGCTGGGCAATAGTCGTGGACGCTCGGTCATCTGGGTTTTTCTTATGATAATTAAAGTGTGCTTCTACCCAATCTGTCTGCAACTCATCATCCCGCATAGTAAATTGCTTTAAACTGTTAGATTTTTTTATTTCTGCTACTTGCTCCCCTTCACCAGTAGTAGATGAATTTAGAATTGTAATACCTTTTTGCTTTAATACCTGTTCAATGAGTAGTATTGATGATTGAGCGCGATAATTGGGACTTGTAATCAAAACCACTGCTTCTTTATCTGGTTCAATAGAGCTGACAATTTGTTCAGCAGATCGTTTCACATCTTGAATACCTGCTTCAGTTAGATCTAAGTGTTCCGAGTCTAGTAAAAAATCAGGGGCATCCGGATCGAATTTAAATGAGGCGTCGTTTAACTCTTTATAATCGGTTTTTCCATGCCTTACAACATCTATTATTGGCACGTCATTATTCGGCTCCCTTTCTTTTTTCTCAGCCGCTTTCTCAATAGTGTAGGATGATTCTGGGTTATTCATAATATTTAGTCAGTGAGTGGCATACTGGACATATCCTATGTGGCGGAGAGGGGGAGATTCGAACTCCCGAAGGACTTTGACACCCTTACTTGCTTTCCAAGCAAGCGCACTAGGCCACTATGCGACCTCTCCTGGTAAAATTAATTTAAACGTGACCTCTCCCAGTATTCAGTTTTTTGCTAATATTAGCTAAAAAAATACGAAAAAACTCGCTAAATTTAGTATAGCATATCATTTTTGACGCTGAAAGAAAAAGTAGCCAAAACTTGTCATGCTGAGCGAAGTCTCGGCAGAGCCGGACGAAATCGAAGCATCTCTGTCAACCACTACCCTACTATGTCTAAACAGAGATTCCTCGCAAGCTCGGAATGACAAATGTTATTTCTTCCTACTTCTCTTTTCCGCCTTGGCAATGACTACAGTGGTAGCCATGACAGTATCGGGATTCAATGAAATGCTATCAATACCTTGGCTTACTAAAAACTCCGCGAAATCAGGGAAGTCAGAAGGAGCTTGCCCACAAATACCAATATGCTTTTTATATTTCTTGGCAGTTTTAATAACCATAGACACTAACCGCTTCACCGCCTCATTATTTTCATCACCAACGTGAGCAATCAGTCCAGAATCTCTATCCAAGCCGAGTGTGAGCTGAGTCAAGTCATTGGAACCAATGGAAAATCCGTCAAAAATTTTAGAGAATTGATCAGCCAGAACCACGTTAGAGGGAATCTCACACATGACATATACCTGTAGCCCATTGACGTGTTGCTTCAGTCCATTGTCCGCCATGACCTTAATTACTTTTTTACCCTCCTCTATAGTACGACAAAACGGCACCATTACCTTAACGTTAGTTAAGCCCATCTCATCACGAACTCGTTTCAAGGCTCGACACTCGAGATCAAAAGCCGGACGATATTTAGGATCATAATAGCGCGATGCTCCTCGCCAACCCAGCATGGGATTACGTTCCTCTGGCTCAAATTCCTTACCGCCAATAAGTTCCGCGTATTCATTGGATCGGAAATCCGACAAGCGGACTATCACCTCCCGAGGATAGAAAGCAGCGGCAATGGTCGCTATGCCAAAAGCTAATTTATCCATGTAATACTTCTTTTTATCCTTATAACCTTTAGTCAGCAGGGCTATCTGCTTTTTGGCTTTGGCATCTTTGAGGCGACTATAGTTTACCAAGGCCATGGGATGAATCTTGATATATGAATTTATAATGAACTCCTGCCGAGCCAGCCCCACTCCATCATTAGGAATTTGCGAGGTTTGAAACGCCAATTCGGGAGTGCCAAAGATCATTTTTACCTTGGTACGTTTTGGCTTTGGCATTTTACTGACATCTATCCGGCTAACTGAAAAAGGCAGTTTGCCAGCATAAACATTCCCCACATCTCCTTCAGAACAGCTAACGGTAACTGCCCGGCCATGTGTAATTTTATCAGTAGCATTACCCGTACCGACAATAGCTGGTATACCCAATTCCCTGCTCACAATAGCCGCATGAGAAGTACGGCCGCCCTCATTAGTAACAATGGCGGAGGCAATTTTCATAATGGGCTCCCAATCAGGATCCGTAATATTTGTGACTAAGACGTCTCCCTTTTTAAACTTCATTATGTGCTTAGTATCCATGATAATATTCGCCCGCCCCGCTCCAATCTTTACTCCGACTGGCGAACCAGACACTAACAGCTTACCTTTTTTCTTCAGGGTATAGCGCTCTATTACATTAGCATTGCGCTGAGACACAACCGTTTCGGGGCGAGCTTGCACAATATAGAGTCGGCCGGTAATACCATCCTTGGCCCATTCCATGTCCATAGGCTTGAAATGTTTAGCCTCTTTAGAATAATGGTCCTCAATGATCATGGCCCATTTTGCCAGGAGCAAAACCTCTTTATCACTAATGCAATATTTCATCTGATCTTCCTTGGTTACAGCAATAGTCTTAGTGGGCTGTGCACCGGTCGTATATACCATTTTAATCTTTTTAGTACCTATATTTTTTGACACGATAGACTTAAAACCTTTTTTCAAGGTAGGCTTATGGACATAAAACTCATCAGGACTTACCGCACCCTGGACTATAGTCTCTCCCAAACCATAAGCGGCATTGATAAGCACCATATCCTTATGTCCTGACTCGGTGTCAATGGAAAACATAACACCAGAAGTAGCTTTATCCGAACGCACCATTAATTGTACGGCGATAGAGAGCCCCACAGAAAAATGGTTGAAATGCTTATCCTCACGATAGGAAATTGCCCGGTCGGTAAATAAGGAGGCAAAACACCTTCGACAAGCATCGAGTAGGGCAGCCGAGCCACGGATATTCAAAAAAGTTTCCTGCTGTCCGGCAAACGAGGCGTTAGGCAAATCCTCCGCGGTGGCCGAAGAGCGAACGGCCACGTCCACATTCTTGCCGTACTGCTTCTCCAGTTTATGATAATTATTTATAATGGCCTCATCCAAATCTGCAGGAAATTTTGCCTTGAGGATAAGTTGGCGAACTTTTTTTCCACGTTCCTGCAAATTACGTATACTGTGGGTGTTTAAGTCTTTGAGAATCGACCTTATATCATCTCTGATGCCCTCGGATTCGAGTAAATAAAAATATGCCTCCGCTGTTACTGCATAACCATTAGGTATGGCTACGCCTTTTTTAGTTAGGTGGCGATACATCTCCCCCAGACTTGCATTTTTCCCGCCAACTAAGGGCACATCCTTAATGCTAATCTCATTGAACCACCTTATTAAATTTTTATTTCTATTTACTTTTTTGGGCATGGTATTAATATTTTATTTAATAAATATAAGGCTATTATATCACAAAAAACCCGAAGTCCTAAACCCCGAGCCTTCTGTAAATTATTAATAGTTTAGAACTTAACTTTTTCTGCCATGTCACCAACTATCGGTACTTTGTACTTCTCACCCGAGAGAGCTTTGATGAAACCAACAATATCCAGTACCACCACGCCTAACCAAATAATCCAGCCAATGACTGGTATGACGCCAATAAATGAAGCAATAAATAGAATCAATCCTTGTTTGGCGTGAAATTTTACAAATTCATCATCTTTTTTAATAATGAGCATGACAATGCTCAGTACCCAAACGTAGGAGAGAGCCGCCATTAAATTACTATCTGTGCTAGGTGATGTTGGTTTATTTTCGTTTTCTTCCATAGGTTCCACCTCCTTTCTCTTTGTCTTTACCTCTTGGATGAATGGGTTGATCCCAGAGTGGATTTAGACGTTTCCCTGCTATGATTAACTAAAATACTTCGAAATAGCAGATAAAATATGATACTAATGGCCAGACCAATGAAGCCAAGCATAACAGGTAATCTGATTAAGTCTAATACGTACCACCATTGATGATACCAAATTATATCAAATACAGCCAGTATCAGTCCCGAAACCACCCCCAAAAATATGTTAGCTGCTATAGCGGTATTGAGCTTCACTCTAGCTCGCCGGGATAACCAAAAAGTGAATAACATGACCATAAACAGAAAAATTACCCAGCGCCCATAAGGGGATATGTCCAAGACTATATTGATTATATCCAGTATTATAAAAACAAATATAAAAAACTTGCTCGCCGCCCAATAAAAACTAATGCTTTTGCCGGCAATGAGCGCATCGGTGGCGGCTACATCTGACATGCTCATTCTTTTTTCTACTTGTTCGGGCATATCATTTCGTTAATACTTTTTAAGTATACAATACATATTTAGGTACCACAAACAAAAACCCCCGCTTATATCGAACGGGAGCTTTTTATTTATTTTTGAATGTCGAGTCGCTCATGAACTAAGTATACGCTTTCGTGGCTTTCTTGAAAATAATCTAACCAATTAATATAGAATAGACCAACTTGACAACCGCCAGGCTAAACGATAAGGTATATAAAAGTAAAAAACTGAACAAACGCATACATATCTAAAGGAGGAATCTGATGCATGTCTTGAAACAGCTCTTTGTCATCATTCGGCCAGTACAGTGTGCCACTGCCGCCTTTGCGGTCATTGCATTTGCTAGTATTGCCACCGAGCATCTCATGCTAACACCGACAGTGATAGCAGCTACGATTGCCATGGCGCTCTTGGTCTTGGCCTGCAGCGTCTACCACTGTGCCTTCCAAAAGCACAACCAACCGTTCACGCGAAAGGTGAATGACTACATCTCACAACCCCGTCCATGGTTACTGGGACCAATTGCCGCCATGGCATTCATTGACTCAGTTGGCATATCAATTAGCTATCTACCGATTGGTGCCACTGCCACAATCCTAGTAGCCGGTGGACTGGTAGTAGTCTATACACGGAATCGAGGACAGGCGACTCTTAATCCATTAGTCGCCTTGATCTGTTCAGCTCCAGTGTTGGTGGGTTGGTTCGCCAGTGGAATTCCCCTATCAGGTTGGACCTATTTCTTCATGGCATTTACCTACTTACTCTACCTGATGCGCGAGGACATAAAGGATAGCCAGGAAAGTGGACTGGCTCACGAACATATTATTGCTAATCGTGAGAGTCACGAAAATGCTCCTGGAGGTGGGGCCATGACTATTTATCTTATTGTCCCCATAGGCGGTACCTTGATGTTTGCAGCGACCCATTCTGGTCTCGACTATACTACTAATTTATTTGGCATGATGATGCTCCTGATCTTGTTCCCGATGTCCGGCATAATAGGTTTTTTCCATTATGCCACTCAGCTGAAAAAAAGTTATCAACCAATACCGCAGGCACTTATGACAGCCTTTGTCTGGGTCTACCTCCTAGTCTGTACTGCAGCACTACCGATGATATCCTGACAATAGTCAAAAGATGTAACATTTCTCATCTTTCCAAAACCCCCGCTCATGCGAACGGGGGTTTTTTATTTATTTTTGAATGTCGAGCAACGAATTTTCGCCAGAGACGAATCTGCCTTGGGCATGACATTTCGTGCGAGACATACACTATGAGGAAAGAGTAGTGATGAAGAGAAAACCTAAGGCTGTCTCTTCATAGGCTTTACATCATACCGCCCATGCCTGGCATACCACCACCCATACCGGCAGCAGCAGTTGCGGCATCTTTATCTTCCTTCTCAGGCAAGTCGGTAACCACCGCTTCGGTGGTTAAAAGCATAGCCGCCGCTGAAGCAGCATTCTGCAAAGCACTACGTGTAACTTTAGTTGGATCTACAATGCCTGCCTCAACTAAATCTTCAAAGACGTCAGTTTCTGCATTATAACCTATATTACCTTCCCTTTGCTTAACCTCTTCAGCAATGACTGACCCTTCTTTACCAGCATTAATGGCAATCTGTCTGACTGGCTCTTCTAATGAACGTCTGAGTATATCAATACCAATTTTCTTATCACCATCAACATCCAAAGAATCAAGTACGTGCATAGTCCGGATAAAGGCCACGCCACCTCCAGGAACAATACCTTCCTCTACTGCGGCGCGGGTGGCATGAAGAGCGTCCTCGATGCGATGCTTTTTCTCTTTTAGCTCAGTTTCAGTAGCCGCACCAACTTTGACTACTGCTACACCACCGCCTAATTTTCCTAGTCGTTCCTGCAATTTTTCTTTATCAAAATCAGAATCCGATTCTTTTATAGCTGCTTTGATGCTAGCTACCCGATCTTTAATCTCTTGATCACTCCCCTTACCATCCACAATGGTAGTATTATCTTTAGTGGCTACCACCCGGCGTGCCTGACCCAAAGACTCTATTTCAGTACTCTCTAGCTTGAGCCCGACATCCTCAGAAATCACTTTACCACCTGTCAAAATAGCTATATCCTCAAGCATTTCTTTGCGTCGATCACCGAAACCCGGGGCTTTGACCCCTAAAACATTGAAGGTGCCACGCAGTTTATTTATGACAAAAGTGGCTAAAGCCTCGCCTTCAATTTCATCAGCTATGATTACTAAATCCTTCTTACCGGCTTCAGCTAATTTTTCTAAAAGTGGTAAAATTTCATTGAGAGCGGATACTTTCTTATCAGTAATTAAAATGTAGGGATCCTTGTATTCAGCTTCCATGCGTTCACCATTGGTAATCATATAGGGTGACACATAGCCTTTATCAAACTGCATGCCATCTACTAATTCTTTGGACAGGCCAAAAGTTTGTGACTCTTCAACAGTCACGACACCGTCCTTACCAACTTTTTCCATTACTTCAGCAATGAGCTTGCCTATCTCCTGATCCTGTGCCGAAATAGTACCAACCTGGGCAATCTCCTCATTGGATTTGACTGGCTTGGATATTTTCTTCAATTCCTCCACCACCGCCGCCACGCCTTGGTCAATGCCTCGTTTTATCAAAATGGGATTAGCACCAGCCGCCACGTTCTTGAATCCTTCAGACACCATACTCTGAGCCATTAAGGTGGCGGTAGTAGTTCCGTCTCCAGCCATATCATTGGTTTTCGAAGCCACCTCTTGAACTATTTGAGCGCCAATATTTTCAAACTTATCTTCGAGCTCTATTTCTTTGGCGATAGTAACTCCGTCATTAGTAATAATCGGTGAACCAAATCCCTTATCCAAAACCACATTACGCCCCTTAGGGCCTAGGGTTACCTTGACGGTATCAGCTAATTGGTCCACACCTCTTTTTAACTTACTTCTTGCTATATCAGAAAATAAAATTTGCTTTGCCATAATAATTTATTACACTAATTAATTAATAAAGACCTACACAACCTTGGCGAGTACGTCTTCTTCTTTTAAAACTTTATATTCTATTTCGTCTAAAGTAACTTCTTCGCCTGAGTACTTGCCAAAAATTACTTTGTCTCCTTCTTTGAGGCCTAGTTTAGAAATCTTTTCTCCATCGCCCACGGCAATTACTTCCCCCTCTTCTTTTTTCTCTTTTTCTATGGTTTCGGGTAAAACAATGCCTGATTTTGTGACCTCTTCTTCAGTCACAGGTTTGACGATAATTCGATCTCCCAGTGGTTTTAACTTCATATTTTAGATATTAAATTAATTATATAAGTTAACCAATTAGCACTCCTAAGTAATGAGTGCTAAATATGTAATATCCATTATATATGGCCCTAAACATGTTGTCAACTGTGCCTCTTAACTAGTTATCCACAGATATTTCATGATTACTTCTTATCCACAAACCAAGTATTAGCCAAAAAAATAGCACGCCAAAAGATAGGCTCCATAAATAGTGTTCAAATATACCTATTAATAGCAGGGCGGTAAAGGCGACCGCAAAAGTCAAAAACCAAGTATTACTCCGCAGCATGCTCCAGCCGTTATAAAAGGCCCGCCGAAAAAATTCAAATATCACTACCAAGAAAAGGAAGCCGCCAAATATTCCAATCTCGGCAGTTATCAGAGCATAAATATTATGAACTGGCTGATAAGACCACGATTCCCTAGTCGTGTTCCGATCGTAGAGAGCTTGGGTATAGCTACCGATGCCCACCCCTTGGTACCAATTATCACTTATTATTTCTCCCGACTGAATAAAATATTCAGTTCGAGTGGCAGCTGATTGCGCTTCTAGCCGGCCAGATGAAAACGTACGAGTTTGAATAATCTCGGGGAACAATATGAAACTAAAACCAGTTACTAAAATTATCCAAAAAACCATCGAGCCTAATATTCGTAATCTATAATGGTCGCGCTGGCTTATACTCAAAGTAATCATAAATAGAATTAGCAAAGCATAAATCAACCAAGCTGACCTGGAAAAAGTAAGGATCAATCCGTAATAAATTACTACAAACGAACTTACCGTTAAAACGATGCTAAGTACGCGGGGTTTTTCGTCTCGGTACATAGTAAAAAGAAAACCAACAAGCACTATCAAACATATCACCAGAAAACCAGCCAACATATTTGGATGCGGAAAAGATCCAAAGGCTCTGAGAAATCTTCCCCCCTCCGTTTCGACTACAAACTCGCCAAGTATGGCGGGATCGTGAGCTGCTAGGCCCAGCCATTTATTAGCCACTATCCGCTGTGAAAAAAATTGAACGATAGCCAGGGTGGCCTGGACTACTCCCGATGCTATAAAAGCTATACCTAGTGTGCGCCACTGAAATTTTATTCTCAATACCAGCCAAATCATGGCCATGCCCTCTAATAACTTCAGAGCGCTATATAGTGACAACTGATTATTAGAGGACCAGATGATAGAAACGAAGCCAATGGAAAAAAAACTGAATAGTAATACCCACCATCTTTTAGTGGACGAAATAGATTGTTTCGGGGCCAAGAAACTTACTACTAAAATAATAACTAATAATATATCTATGGCATATATGCTAAAAGTGCCATATTCCCAGGTTCCCCCATTGAGCAGGCCCTCCTGCCAGATCCACCGAGTTTGCCAAGGAAGTAAAAATATCAAAAGATATAATAAGTAGCTAGCAATTTTTTCCCAATATTGTTTCATATTATTTCGGCTCGGCGCTTGTTCCAATATTCTAAAAATGACGCCCGACGATCCGTATCGTGGAACTTCAGCATGTAATCCCTGACTACCACTCGACTGTCCCGATTGGCCATGGCCCGTAATACATCAGGCATTACTTTTAATTGATAATTTTTAAACACCTTATCAGGTATTAAATATGTCAATAACTTTAAAAAATATTTTACAGTGCTGACTTTTTTTATCCTGCGCCGGGACGTTGGAGATATAGTCAGGACATTAGGCAAATGAATTTTTATCCAGCTATTAGCCTCCATGAACTGCTGATAGCATCCCTCATCATAGACCGGTACTACCTGGGTAATCCAATAGGGCAGATAAATATCATCTTTAATGGCTAATGATTCGAGATCCAGATGATCCTCATCAATAAAAAATGAGGCGCACAGCGTATCTTGAGTATTAGTGCCTGAGGGACGGAGGCCAAATATTTTCAAAAAACCAGCTACAAAAAAACGGCTTTGCCATATCCGGCCCCGCCTGGTAATGATAAACAAATCTATGTCAGCCTTTGATCGGCTATTATTATAAGCCAGGGTATTGCATATGCCAATCATTTTTATATAAGGAACAAATCTCAAAATTCTGATTATCCTCTTGGCTTTATGAAACTTTTTCTCTGCCAAAAGATAGCGCGACATCCTAGTAGCCACAATAGCCTGACGACCTTTTATAAAATAGAAGCCTAGCTTAAAAGTAATCTTGGCCTTCAGATCTTTATTTGAATCGAGTTCCTTCTGGATGTCATGAAATTGCAGAGAGCGCAACTCATCGCCTGATCCATCTACATACAGCCACTTCCAAATCTCCACTGACGTCAGCGGATAATCAAATATATCATAATACGATAGGGTAGAAAGAATTGCCTCTTCTAATAAACGCATATGTATAGTATATCTTTTTTTAGTAATATGAGGTAGCTGCAATTTGACCGACTTAATTATACTTGCTATGGTAAACAAAACATTTTTGAACATTGTTATTTATATTGGAGGTAGCTAATGAGTATTACAGAGATTGTATTTCTCTTCACAGGAGTTTTAGCAATATACACGATCGGCTTAGTGCTAAGCCGAAAATACCAGTATGTAAATGCTGTTGTGTGTGTTAGCTCGGGATTGGTATTAGACTACTGGGGCACCTGGCAAATGTACAACTTATCTGACAATTTCAGTTGGAGTCTGCATGCAGTCATCGGGGCTACGGCTATCATTTTTATTACCGCCAGTGTACTGGTTGGTCTAGTCGGCTTGTTTATCCAAAGCCATAAATTGTCCATGGCTTTTCATCACAGCCTGCCGTGGACTTACGGTGTCTGGGTTATAAGTTATTTAAATGGCTTCTTCAGCTACGGAGCCTAGAGAGATCCCTAAGGTCTCTCTTTTTTTAATAAAAAACCGGGCAGTAAAAATGCTACTACCCGGTAGGGAGGCCAAACCATTCAATTACGGTTCAGCTATCTGATTTAAATAACTCTCAATGCTGGCCGAATCTGCCTGTACTATACTGGCAATATAATATGCCCGAGCGTCATCAGGGACAAACCAGCTGACACTGTCAACATAATCCGCAAATTCCAAGTCCGAGTAACTCATACTGCTGTCTACATGCGGTATCCCATTATAAGGATTGTAGAAAACTTCAGCCCGAATGTTATGCGAATAAAATAACTCCACCATCTTAACAGATGGGAGATATTGCTCTACCGCCGATTGGCCTACTACCAGGACAAAAACCAGCATGAAAATTACAACGAGCAACTTAACAGGTTGGCTTAGCGCATAGTTCATGCGAGCACTGTAATCACCATTTTGATCATGAGTCTTCATTGTAAAGAACCTCCTTGTTTTTATTTTTATTTCTGTTTTCTTTAATCAAATATATTACCCTATTTTATTACAATTGTCAATGCCTAAACCAAAAAACTAACTAATACATAAATTAGCAAAAGACTAATCTCTATTATTCTATTTCCCGTAATGGCTCAATAGCCGGCCCACTTATTACGTGGCCGTCCGGGGTAAAGCGAGCACCGTGGCAGGGACACTCCCAGTTCTTATCCTCACTCTGCCAGGCAATATCACACTCCTCGTGCGTGCAAATACTTGAGTAGGAATGCAGTTTTCCTTCCTTATCACGATAAAGCGCTAAATGCTTTTCTTTAATTACTTTGCCCTCTTCCTTTTTTATATCTTCATACGGCATATTGATTTATATAGTATAGCACAAGTAATTTAGTTTTAAATAAAAAAGGCCTACTCGACAGAATACAAAATTCTATCTTTCGGCCTTCAGATGAGGAAGGAATTTAGGCAGCGGACCTAGTTGGTTCGCCCACAATTGTTAGGGGCATGGTGTCCTTAATAAAATCCCCTAGAAATTCAGAGTCTGATTTTTTTGGTTGGAAATCTGTGGTACGAAACACCAAGCTGCCATCATCCTGCCGGGTGATTTGCTTGACATGCGGATGCGCATCACACTCGACACGAACAGAATTGATATCATCGTCACACAAACGCGTAACCCTTACGGACGTTCTAATTAAGCCCGATTTAGGATACAGCTGTCCTTCAATGACCAAAAAACAGCCAATGGCTAGAACTGGACTCATAACAACCTCCTATTTTTACATTATTTGTATTCAAGGTACTGTTTCGTACGTTCAGCCTAGCGCCAACTACTAGTAATTGTCAACTAAGAAAGGCTTGCTACTTCAGTACTTCTTTCAAGAATTGCCCGGTATAGCTTTTGGCAATGGTGGCCACCTTTCGCGGTGTACCCTCGGCTACTATTTCCCCACCCTTGTTACCACCTTCTGGCCCTAAATCAACTAGCCAGTCAGCAGATTTAATAATATCTAAATTATGCTCGATGATTAAAACAGTATTACCCTTATCAACCAATTTATTTAGGACGCTGAGAAGCCGCTTAACATCTTCAAAGTGTAGGCCAGTGGTCGGCTCATCTAATATGTATAAAGTTTTACCGGTTGCCCGGCGGGATAATTCCGTGGCTAATTTTATACGCTGGGCCTCACCGCCGGATAAAGTAGTGGCTGACTGCCCTAGATGGATATAGCCAAGCCCTACCTCATTGAGAGTCTTTAATTTATTATGGATAGCCGGTTGATTCTCAAAAAAATGCAGCGCTTCTTCTACCGTCATAGCTAGTATATCAGCAATGTTTTTTGTTCGGTAATGGATTTCCAAGGCCGGTTGATTATAGCGCTTTCCTTTGCACTCTTCACATTCTACATACACGTCTGGTAAAAATTGCATTTCAATTTTTACTAACCCATCACCCTGGCACGCTTCACAGCGTCCGCCTACTACATTGAAGCTAAAACGGCCCGGACCATAGCCCCGAATACGAGACTCAGGGACTTGGGAAAAAAGATCTCGAATATAAGTAAATACGCCCGTGTAAGTAGCCGGATTAGACCTCGGAGTCCGTCCAATGGGTGATTGGTCAATGTCAATTACTTTGTCCAGGTTCTCAATACCCTCAATAGATTTATGCTTGCCGGGATTATCTTTAGATCTATAAAATTTTTGAGTCAGCGCCTTGGCTAATATTTCTGTCATGAGTGTGGATTTACCTGATCCAGATACGCCAGTAATGCAGACGAGCTTACCGAGAGGGATATGTACGTCAATATTTTTTAAATTAAATTCCGATGCTCCCTTAATGACTAATTCCTTACCATTACCGCTACGGTATTTTTTCGGTGGGACGATGGATATTTTCCCTGATAAATATTGTCCAGTCAGTGATCCTTTTATCTTCATTATCTCTTGTGGTGTCCCAGCGGCCACTACTTTACCTCCGTGTTCCCCGGCTCCTGGCCCGATATCAATTACATAATCAGAGGCCAGGATGGTGCCTTCGTCATGTTCCACCACAATGACGGTATTGCCTAAGTCTTTTAATGATTTAAGCGTTTTAATTAATCTCTCATTGTCACGCTGGTGAAGCCCGATGGACGGCTCATCTAATATATAAACTACTCCGACTAAAGTCGATCCAATTTGTGTCGCCAATCGAATTCGCTGGGCCTCTCCTCCAGCCAAGGTGGAAGCTGCCCTATCTAGCGTTAAGTAGTCTAGCCCTACATTATGCAAAAACTGCAGACGGGCTATTATTTCTTTCAAAATCTGCTTGGCTATGGTCTTGGCCTGCACCGTATGGAATTTCAAATTTTTGAAAAAAACACGAGACTCTTCAATCGTTGCTTTAGTCACTTCAGATATTGAGGTATCGGCTACCAAGACTGCCAAAGCGGCTGGCTTCAATCTTTTCCCTTGGCAGGCAGGACAGACTAAAACTCTCATGTACTTTTCTATTTCCGAACGAATATAGTCAGACTGAGTTTCCTTGTAGCGGCGCATCAAACTGGGGATGACCCCTTCAAAATTTTTGGTAAATTCTCCGTCAAATCGGTCGCTAGAGTAATCCATAGTATACTCGCGGCTGCCAGTACCATACAAAATCATATGGAGATGCTTTTTGGATAATTTCTCAATAGGCACGTCTATAGAAAAATTATTGGCCTTGGCTACATTCTCTAAAAACCTAACATACCAATTTTGATTAGCGGAGGTACGAGCCCAGGGACGGATTGCTCCTTCAGCAATGGTCAGCCGGGGATTAGGGATTATTAAATTGGATTCAATCTCCAAGCGGGTACCCAACCCAGCACACTCAGCACATGCCCCATGCGGACTGTTGAAAGAAAAATTACGCGGCTCGATGGGAGGTAAATTAATATTACACTTGGGGCAGGAAAAATGCTGCGAAAAAAGTAAATCTTCTTCATTATCAAGACGATGGATGATGACCAAACCATCTCCTAGATCTAACGCCGATTCCAACGATTCATGCAACCGCTTTTTGTCCAGATCGCCATTATTGGTCAGACGATCAACCACTACTTCCAGATTATGCTTTTTCTGCTTATCCACACGCAGGTCCTCAGCTTCCTCTATGGAATAGATGGTGCCGTCAAACCGTATACGCACATAGCCAGCTTTTCGAACTTCGGATATTACTTTTTTATGCTCCCCTTTTTGATCTCGGATAACCGAGGCTAATATAATAAATTGGGTATCCTGGGGCAGTGCTTTTACTCTGACCGCGATTTGCTCAATGGTCTGTTTGGAAACAACCTCTCCACAATCGGGGCAATGCGGTATTCCCACACGAGCAAATAACAACCTAAGATAATCATAAATCTCCGTCACGGTGCCAACCGTAGAACGAGGGTTGTGAGAAGCTGACTTCTGATCTATAGATATGGCCGGGGACAGTCCTTCTATTTGATCTACGTCTGGCTTATCCATCAAACCCAAAAACTGCCGGGCATAGGCCGAGAGTGATTCCACGTAGCGACGCTGGCCTTCAGCGTAGATAGTATCAAAAGCCAATGATGATTTTCCCGAACCGGAAATGCCAGTAATCACCACCAGTTTGTCTCTGGGTATGTCTACGTTTATATTTTTTAAATTATGAACGCGGGCGCCACGAATCGTAATTTGGGGTCCATTGTTTGCCATAGGAAAAATAATCCACAGTTAAAATATACGAAAATAATTGTACACCATCTGTCAAGAGAGGTCAAGTCATAATTCTTGCTCACCCTTTTTTATAGGAGTTGGTAGCCCTTGACATTCCCTGACATTGTGCTACTATAGCGTGTTCAATCATGTAAAAACGTTTGAAACGTACATTCGTTATTCACTATTTCACCCAATCTTAAGGAGGGCCTCATGGCCGTACGAAAAAAGAACCCGCGGAAAAAACGCACGACAAATAAAAGTACCACCAAACCAAGGAAGCCGGCCAAGTCAAAGACAGTCACTGGCGCAGGAACAAAAACCCTCGAACTTGATTTAACCCTCACTATCAAAGGGTCAATCAAACAGTCGGGTGACGCACAGCTGAACCTGGGGTCTCTGGCGGATACGCTGGCATCGGTTCTGCCGATGTTCCAAAAAGGCGCCAAGCGATAGGCACCTAGTGAGTACAATATTTTCCGGATGAACACAGTGTGTTCATCCGGACTTTTTTTAATGCAGTCAAATACTGGATAATGCTATACTAGCATATATGCCGGCTCCAAAACACATTAATCTATCAAAAATCCCTACAAAACCAGGTGTCTACCAATTTAAAGATGCTCATGGAGAGCTGTTCTATATTGGCAAGGCCAATAATCTGCGTAACCGAATTCTTTCGTATTTTCATAAATCAACGCAACTCTCCCCTAGCAAGCAAATAATGGTCAATAGAATTGCTAAGGTAGAATATATAATCACCTCCTCTGAAGTAGAAGCCCTACTCTTGGAATCAAGTTTAATCAAAAGAAATCAACCCACCTACAATATTCAGTTCAAAGACGACAAAAATTTTTTGTACATTAAAATATCTACCAACGAAGATTTCCCCCGAGTCTTCACCGTCAGGCGCCTAGCCGATGACAAGGCAAAATATTACGGGCCTTATATTTCATCCTGGTCAGTGCGCCAGGTATTAAATACTCTGCGTAAAATATTCCCCCACCGCAACTTTCCCAAACCACCATCAGCTCACCAGCTACGCTATCTTATTAAACGCTATCCGCAGTTATTAGGCCCGGCTGATCCTGTAGAATACCAAAAAACTATCCAGCAAATTATTAAGTTCCTTAATGGAGATTATCACGAGATAGTAAAAAATCTAACTGCCCTGATGAAACAGCGATCCGCCAGAAAACAGTTTGAATTAGCTGCCTCATTGAGAGATAAAATTCAAGCTATCAAAAAGGTGATGGCCAAACAGAAAGTCATTTCCATCAAGAAAGAAAACCAAGATATTATCAGCCTGGCTCGCGAGCAGCAGCAGGCCGCTATCAACGTATTCGTTGTCAGGCAAGGCAAGCTAATTGCTAAACAAGATTTTATTTTAGACAATACTGCTGATAAATCTGACGGCGAAATAATACAAACGTTTATTGAGCGATTTTACGCCCAGCATACTAATGTACCAAAAAAAATCATTGTGCCCATTACATTGCCCCAGGCTTCTCTTATCAAAAAAACATTTGGGAGTACTGTCATCGTGCCAGCCAAGGGCTCCAAGAAAAAATACCTCAATCTGGGGTATGAAAACGCTCTCAGCCACCTGGAGCAGCAAAAAGCTTCTTGGGAAAGAAACAAACAAAAAATCGAGCAGGTACTCCTGGAATTTAAAAAGTGTCTCCAGCTGAGTAAACCTCCAAAAAGGATTGAAGTATTTGATATATCCAACATCCAAGGGGTAAACGCGGTCGGATCCATGATCGTTTTTACGGATGGCCAGCCGGATAAAAAATGGTATCGAAAATTTAAAATAAAAACCGTCCGCGGAGCCAATGATACGGCTATGATGGCGGAAATACTCCAAAGAAGATTTAAACATGTGGCTAACCAAAATGGACAACTATGGCCACGACCTGATTTAATAATTATCGACGGCGGTAAAGGGCAGCTCAATGCCGTTTTAAAATATATTCCCCAGAATATTAGTACAGTAGCCCTGGCCAAGCGCCAAGAAGACATATACTTACCCCACCGTAAATCTCCAGTAAACTTCCAGGATAATTCCGAGGCGCTATTCCTCATCCAGCGCATGCGCGATGAAGCTCATCGCTTTGCCATAACATTTTACCGGACTAAACATACGAAATCTTTAAAGCAATCTTCGCTTGATGATATTACCGGCCTAGGACCAAAAATGAAAAAGAAGCTACTTGTCCATTTTGGATCACTAGCTAAAATAAAGCTGGCGTCATCAAACGAGATAAGTAATATTACTGGCCCGAAACTAGCCAAAACTATCAAGGAAAATCTATGAAAAAAATAATACCAAATGACCTACAGGATGAAATCGAAAAGAAATCGACCAGACGCCTTAATAAAAAAAAGACCAATATGAAGATTTCGGGCAGAAGTGTTAAAGATCTTCAGCGGCTCATAGTCCAAAAATCGAAGTTTGACAAAGATGGATGACTGTGATATCGTAGGTGTTAATTGATAAATTCTGATTGCTATGGGAAATATCCTAAATTTAGCTCAAATAACACTTGCTGTCATATTAATAATAGCTATCTTGCTACAGAAGAGAGGCATGGGCATGGGCTCCGTACTAGGCGGTGGTGGTGGTGAAGGTAATGTATATAGAACCAAGCGAGGTTTTGAGAAAACGATATTTACCTCGACAATTGTCTTGAGTATTTTGTTTTTTGGCGTCGCCCTCGCTAATGTGCTGATACAATGATACAACAATAAATCAATTCAGACGGCGACTAAGAAGGACAAACGTGAAATTAAATCTTTCGACAGTAGGGAACAAAATTAAAAAATTTCTGAAAAGCAAAACAGGCATTGTCGTCAAGCATATTGATACGCCTCCTGTCTCAGAGGAACAGTCCGACTGGGACAAGAAGTTAGTTTTTTCATTAGCAAAAAAGAGGTTTCCTACCTGGCAGCAATTACAGTACGTTCCTCTTTATCTCTCCAAAAAAGAAAAAATTATAATTCGGATGCTACTCGGCCTGGTAGGTGTCAGCTTAATATTTCTACTAGTCGGTTTTTACCAGCGCCACATAGTATATTTACCAAAATCCGGCGGTAGTTATAGCGAAGGGTTAGTAGGCCAGCCCACCCTTATTAATCCAATATTATCCCAGAGTGACGTTGACAGAGATCTCACCAGACTAATCTACTCCGGACTATTTAAATATAATGAACAGCTTGAATTAGTGCCGGACCTAGCTGAGGGCTATGCCATATCCGAGGATAAATTAACGTATACCATTACTCTCAAAAAGGATGTCAATTGGCACAACGGTAATTCTTTTCTAGCTGATGATGTACTTTTTACCTATGAAGCAATCACTGATCCGGAATACAACAGTACTCTTTATGGGAGTTTCCGAGGCATCATCATTAGTCGGGTGGATGATTTTACAATAACCTTTGTCCTACCCGAACCGTTTGCGCCATTCTTATCCAATCTAACTACTGGGATACTACCAGGCCACATCTGGAGTAACGTTGCCCCAGGTAACTTTCCGCTGGCTGAATATAATACCAAACCGATAGGCACTGGCCCATTTATTTTTAAAGAGTTGTCCAAGGATAGAACTGGAACCATAAAAACATATACCTTAGTCAAGAATGAATTTTACCACGATCAGCCGGCCTATTTGGATAAAATCATATTCAAATTTTACGGAGATTTTGAGTCAGCCATCACTGCGCTGAGCAGCGGTAGCGTAGATGGCATAAGCTATATACCAAAAAAATATCGGGCCACCATCGAAAAAAATAAGGATATTAATATACACTCACTCCAGCTACCCCAATACACCGCTCTGTTCCTAAATCAAAAAAATGACATTTTCAAAAATGAAGATATTAATAAAGCACTCTCTCTAGCCACCGATAAAGAAAAAATACTGAAAGAAGCCTTAAACGGCCAAGGAAAAATCGTCGGTGCCCCTATATTAGAAGGCTTCCTGGGCTATCATCCGGACATTGCCACCTTTGACTACAATCCAACTCGAGCCGCTGAAGTGTTAGATGAGCAGGGCTGGAAAATTCCTGACGAAGGTGGCTTGAGGCAAAAAGACGGAGCTGAACTGCGCTTTGCCCTGACCACTGTGGACCAAGCTGAATATCTAAAAACAGCGGATATTCTCAAAGAAAATTGGGAAGCAGTCAACATTGGCATCGAATTAAAAATTATGAATCCCAATCGAGTGGACAGAGAGGTTATCAAGCCCAGGAATTATGAAACATTCCTCTACGGTGAGATTCTCGGCTCTGATCCAGATCCGTATCCTTTTTGGCATTCCAGCCAAAGTGTCAATGGTGGACTCAACCTATCCAACTATTTCAATAAAGAAGCGGATAAGCTCCTGGAAGAAGCCCGCCAATTAGAGAACCCCGATGAGCGAGCTCAAAAATATATTGAATTCCAGAATATTCTCATCGATGATATGCCAGCCATATTTCTCTATAGTCCGTCATACGACTATGGAGTTACCAAAAATATTCAAGGGATTGACGCCACCAGGATAACAGTACCCTCTGACAGATTCAGCGGGATAGAAACCTGGTATACCAAAACTAAACTGAGCTGGGAATAGGTCTTCACGCCGAGGTGGTGAAACTGGTAGACACGCACGGTTCAGAGCCGTGTGGGAGCAATCCCATGGAGGTTCAAGTCCTCTCCTCGGCACCACAAATATTTTAATAAATTATAAAATCTATGAAACAGAAAAAACAAATAGTAAAAAAGACGCAAGACCGAAGTAATAAACCAAATACAAACCTTCGCATTATCCCCCTAGGCGGACAGGAAGAAGTCGGTCGTAACATGACTGTATTTGAATACGGCCATGACATTGTCATTTTGGATATGGGGATACAATTTCCTGAAGAGGATATGCCAGGCATCGATTATATAATTCCTAATACAACCTACCTCAAAGGTAAAGAAAAAAATATCCGAGCGGTTATATTCTCCCACGGGCACCTGGATCATATCGGTGCCGGCCCCATACTGTTGGAAAAATTAAAAAATCCACCAATTATCGGCCGCCCCCTTACCCTAGCCCTGATAAAAAACAGACAGGAAGATTATAAAAAAGGTACAGCCAAACAACTGCGTACCATGACTATCAAGTCTATTAACGATAAATTTACGCTGGGAAAATTTACCATAAGCTTCTTTCCGGTTGACCACTCCATCATGGATGCCGTAGGCGTTAACTTGCAAACCCCTCAAGGCACGATTATTCATCCTGGAGACTGGACCTATGAGCATGATCCCATCGGCCGGCGACAAGTCACCTACCACCACCTGGCCAAGCTGCCCAAACCCACTTTCCTCATGTTGGAGAGCCTTGGTTCAACTACCAAAAAAATGCGTGTTCCGGAAAAAGTCATGCATAAAAACTTGGATATACTGATCAAACAAGCGCCAGGCCGGGTCATTATTGGGACTTTCTCATCACAAATAGAAAGAATCAAACGGGTAGTAGAATACTCCCAGTCCATCGGCAAAAAAGTAGCCCTCGACGGCTATAGTATGAAAAAAAATGTGGAGGTAGCAAAACAGCTGGGCTATATAAAAATCAAAGCTGGATCATTAATCACCATAGATCAAATTCATAAATATCCAGACAAGAAAATAGTTGTTATCTGTACCGGAGCCCAAGGTGAACCCAATGCGGTTTTATCCAGGATTGTTAACGGCAGCCATCGTTTTGTAAAAATTAAAAAAAATGACAGTATCATTTTTTCATCTTCGGTCATACCTGGCAATGAACGCACTATCCAGCGGCTGAAAGATAATTTATACAGGTTAAGTGACAACGTCATTCATAGCGAAGTCATGGACATTCACTCTAGCGGACATAGCACGGCTGATGATATCGTTGAAGTAGTCAAACAAATTAAACCCACTTACTTTTTACCTGTTTATGCCAATCATTATTTTCTCAAGGAAGCTAAAAAATTAGTAATCAAGAATAATTTCCCTGAAAAAAATATTTTTATCTTGGATAATGGCTCAGTCCTAGAAATTAACCGTAACCATGCCCAGATACTAAATAAAAAAGTGCCCACTGACTATGTCTTTGTTGATGGGCTGGGAATAGGAGATGTATCCAATATCGTCCTACGTGACCGGCAAATGTTGGCCGATGACGGCATGTTTGTAGTGATCGTAACTATTGACTCCAAAACGGGTAATCTTATCGGCTCTCCTGACATCATTTCTCGTGGGTTTATATATATGAAAGAAAATAAACAGTTGCTAAGTCAAGTACGCGACAAACTAAAAAAAATCCTCAAGGATAAAGAGCCCCGAGCCAAAGCTGATGAGTTCTATATCAAGAATAAAATTCGTGATCAAATCGGACAGTTTCTATTCACCAAAACCGAACGCCGACCCATGGTTCTGCCGGTGGTTATAGAAGTATAAACAATATACAAAAGAATCCAGCTATAAATTCGGAGTAGAGCTTAGCCAGCGAATATGATATTATATGGTTATGAAACAGATTGTTTTCTCCGGCATCCAACCATCAGGACAACTACACATCGGCAACTACTTCGGTGCTATTTACTCGTGGCTTAAACTTCAAGAGAGCAAAGACAATGATTGCATTTTCGCTATTGTTGACTATCATGCGCTGACCGAGGGACCTGACCCCCAAGAACTACAGCAGAGAATTTTTGATACGGCTGTTGATTTTTTGGCGGCTGGCTTAGACCCAGACAAAAGCATCATCATGCTGCAGTCCTTGGTACCAGAGCACACTGACTTGGCCTGGATACTAAACTGTGTAACACCCGTTTCCTGGCTAGAACGCGTACCCACCTACAAGGATAAAACCCAGCAATTCAGTAACAATTTAAATATGGGACTGCTAGACTATCCCGTCTTAATGGCCGCCGACATTTTAATGTACAAAACTAATCTAGTGCCCGTGGGGCTTGATCAGTTGCCTCATCTAGAGCTGGCTCGGGAGATTGCCCGGGCGTTTAATACAAAATATGGCAAAACGTTAACAGAACCTAAAGCCAAAATAACCCCCACTCCAAAAATAATGAGCCTCACTGATCCCACGAAAAAAATGAGTAAAAGCCTGGGCAGTAAATCATACATCGCTTTAGCAGATTCCCCAGCCACTATTGAAAAAAAAGTGAAATCAATGCCTACCGCCACAGGCAATGAGAAAGACGTTATCAAAGAATTTTTAAAAAATACTCAAGAGGTGAATAAAGAATTCAAGGATCTGGCTCAGTCATTTCCACCTGACCAGGAGATTCACACAGAAAGTGATTTGATGAAAGTAAAGGACAGGCTAGGTAACTCAAAATATAAAACATTTATGGGATTGTTTAATCTTTATATGCTGCTCTATATATTTGCGGATAAAAAGGATCGCCAGAAATACTTAAAAGATCTCCAAAACGGCACTGTCAAATTTTCAGAAACAAAAAAATTACTTACTGATAAAATAGTTAATTTCCCTGAGCTGGTGTCATTCAGAAAAAAAAGAGATCAGCTCATAAAAAACCCCACCAGGATTGCCACTATATTGAAACAGGGCAGCCAGAAGGCCAGACGACGGGCCCAAAAAAATCTCACGGCTGTAAAGAAAAAAGTGGGTTTGTCATAAAATACCTTCCAGATTATCAACTGGTTAGTTTTCTGGCACCTAAGTTACTTTATCAATAATCATTATCAATTAACTATTAACCGTGGAAACTCCCAAGCAAATTATTAGAAGCTACATGACCATATCTGGATTGTTCACTCTATCCGCCTCATTGATATGGGGAATTAACACTTTATTTCTACTGGATGCCGGTCTGGATATTTTCCAGACCTTTATTGCTAACGCTATTTTTACCGCAGCCATGGCCTTATTTGAAATACCCACCGGTGTGCTGGCTGACACGCGCGGACGGCGAGTATCTTTTTTACTTAGCGTCATAATAATAATGATTGGCACTCTGGGCTACGTGGGAGTATCGTGGTTCGATGGCGGCCTGCTGTGGTTTGGTGTTATGTCGGTGGTGCTGGGACTGGGTTACACATTTTATTCAGGAGCGGTAGAAGCTTGGGTGGTCGATGCTCTCAAAGAGGCAAAATACGAGGGAATTCTAGACACAGTATTCGCCAGATCCGCAAGGATTTCCGGAATTGCCATGTTGATCGGCACAGTTGGCGGCGGCTTGCTGGGCAGCATCGACTTGGCGTGGCCATTTATCGCTAGAGCGTTGTTACTGGCCGCCTTGTTTATATTCTCCTTCTCCTTTATGAAAGATCATGGATTTTCTCCAAGGACTTTAGAATTATCAAGGATTCCGGAAGAAATGAAGAAAGTTGCTAAAGAGAGCCTAAAATTTGGCTGGAGAGTAAAACCAGTAAGACTGCTCATGATGGTATCATTTCTCCAAGCGGGATTTATGTTCTGGGCATTTTATGCTTGGCAACCCTACTTTCTAGAATTATTAGGACAAAATCTTATTTGGGTAGCTGGTTTAATAGCCGCTCTCATCTCGGTATCTACCATCATTGGCAATACCCTCGTACAAAAATTCACAAAATATGGCGGACGACGCACTACCTTTCTCCTGTGGTCATCAGTTGTTTTCACGGTCACTTCAATCTTAGTCGGTATAGTAGGAAACTTCTGGCTGGCCGTACCACTATTCTTGCTGGGCACAACCACTATGGGTATTGTTGGGCCTATTAAACAAGGGTACTTGCATAAAATCATCCCCTCGAAGCAAAGGGCTAGCGTCATTTCATTTGATGCCATGGTCGGTAGCGGCGGCAGTGTGGTTGGCCAAACCGGCTTGGGGTATTTATCTAAAACCCAATCAATCGGCGATGGGTTTATCGTTGGCGGAATTAGCACGGCTCTAGTATTCCCAATTTTATACGCTGTTAGAAAATTAGGCGGGGAGGCGGATAAAATTGAGACTAAACAACATGAAAAACCCGACGCAGCAGCCGGGGAAGGTACCACTGGAGTATCCAGCGAAGATACATCTAGCAAAAAAATTGCTGACCTAAGCCTTTCTGACG